>NZ_JANRHH010000029.1 GCF_030433435.1 Polycladomyces subterraneus | reverse complement strand
TTCAGTTTTCAAGGAACGCCGTTGATTGCCTCTCGCAATCTCGCTTTCGTTCTCCCGCGCTCTCGCGCGGCGACAAGATTTATCTTATCACTTTTGATTCATCTTGTCAACACTTTTTTCGAGATTTTTTTGTTCGCCTCTCTCAAAACCATCATCGCGAAGCGAACGAGATTTAGTATAAAGGGTGATCAAATGATTGTCAACACCTTTTTTATCGATATTTTTCTACCTTATCCTTCCAATAAATAAACACAAACAGACGGCATGGCGAGGGCGTGTATGGTGATCGGATCCGTCACGTCGGACACGCCCTCCACAACTAATAACAAATCGTTTGGCTGATCATTTACTCGTATGTTTCCCCATTGATTTCAAAAGACGTCGTGATCCGGGCATTCAATGACTGAGCGACAGAACAATATTTGTCACGGGATAGCTCTACCGCACGACGCACCTTGTCCACAGGCAAATCCCCGGTCAACCGATAATGAACATGCACATGGGTAAACCGTCTCGGATGGTCTTCCGCCCGTTCTCCTGACACCTCCATATCGAATGTTTTCACATCCAGGCGCATTTTGCGCAAAATCTCCACGATATCGATACCCGAGCACGCTCCCACACCCGCAAGCAATAATTCGGTCGGACGAGGCCCTTTGTTTTCACCACCCACTTCCGGTGCTGCGTCGATGGAAAAAGTATGACCGGACGGAGTATGGGATTCAAAATGCATGTTTTCCTTCCATTCCACATTCACCTTCATCAATAGTCACCTCATTTCGCCACGATGGTAATCAGCGTACTTTCAACAGCTGCCGCCGCCAACAAAAAGAGTAAAATCCCCACAACCACGATCGGTATCCGTTCCAACAACTGTCGCCAACGTTGGGCCACTTCCTTCTGACCACCGATTACCAAGCCCCAGATACCCCATGCGACCATCATTCCCAAACGCATGCCGTAAGCGGCACCGACAATCGCGGCGGGCAGTTCCAGAGTACCGTGCGGTAAAATCGTTGTTATCAACAACCACAATGGATTGGCACCCGTTTTTTGGGCAGTTTTGGCCAATACCACTCCCAGCATCGCCCCGTTGGAAACCAACGCCATCAAGGGAAACACACCGAGAAAAATGCCCAATCCCATCATGGACAGCACCGCTTTAAGGTTGTTCCAATAAATCAACGTCAAAGCCTTCAGAAAGGTAGGATCCGCACGAATCACCGCAACAGCGCGCTCCAATCGATCCCATACCCCGGCTGTTCGCAAAGCTTCATCAAGGGACCGTGCATTGACATATCCCAATATTGCACTGATCAGAAACAACAACCCTGCAGCCGTAATCCACCGTCGTTCCTCTCGCAGCGCATGCATCAATCGTACCATGTCCACTTTCCCCTTTCCCGCCGGGATGAATCTGTCCCATTTTTGATCATATCGCGGCTCGTCCTTCCATACATTTAAGTATGGGACAAAGGACAGGTTTCCCAATCCTTATTGCAAGGAGGTGGAGGGATGGATTTCTTCTGGGTCTTGTCCGGGAAACGGCTGAAACGATATTTCATCGCCGTTGTTGCACTTCTTTTTGCCCTGGGCATTTATTATGCCGACCATCAGAACATCCAAGTGTTCCTGCCGTTCGATACCGGGCCGTCAGCTGTTTACAGTGTGGATACACAGAAGAAGGAAATTGCCTTGACGTTTGACATCAGCTGGGGGGAGGAACGAGCCGGTCCCATTTTGGATGTATTGGAACAAAAAGGGGTGAAAAAGGCGACTTTCTTCCTGTCGTCCCCTTGGGCGGAAAGTCATCCCGATATTGTCAAACGCATCGTGGATGCCGGATATGAAATCGGCTCGCACGGCCATCGTCACGACAACTACAGCCAGTACAGCGAAGCACAGATCCGCACGCAAATCACGAAAGCGCACCAGATTCTCTCCAAAGTGACGGGCAAAGAGCCAAACCTGATTCGGTTTCCCAATGGCGACTTCGATAAACGCGTCCTGCGTATCGCCAACAGCTTGGGATATACGACGATCCAGTGGGATACGGATTCTCTGGACTGGATGAACCCCGGAACGCAAAAAATCGTCAGCCGTGTTTTAAGTAAGGCCCATCCCGGCGATATCATCCTCATGCATGCGAGCGATTCCTGCAAACAAACCCATGAAGCTCTGCCGCAGATCATCGATAAGTTGAGATCCAAAGGGTACAAATTCGTCACGGTCTCTGAATTGATCGCCGGTGCTAAGACGGACACCAAAGCGGTGGAATGAACAACCATGAACGCCTGTCAAACTGCTCCATTTTGCAAAAAGCCGTCTCCCGCCACGCTCCATATCTTTCCCTTCTTCAAGCCGTCAGCGGAGAGATGGCTTTTACTTTTTAAAGGCTTCGAAAGTTGATCCCATTTAGAGCACCATTCTGGGGCCTGACCGTCCTTATCCCTTTTCTCCTGGCCTGCCGCTCGGTGCTACCAACCGGTGCAACTGCAAAATCTGCCAAGCATTGCAAACCATCAACGTGAGAACCATGAAAAACACCATCACAAGGGGCGCTTGTTTCAACGAGGGCCCCGCTTCCATGATAGTGGCAACCACCATGAAAAATAACGTCGGTACGAAGGCAGTCCGATTGGTCATGCGGACTTTGACAAGGGCTACAACCCATGCGAGAACCAGCACAATGATCGGCAGTCCCAACTGTGGCCAAATTCCGCCGACTTCACCGAATTTCACTATGCGCAGATAAGCCAGATCAACCAATACCAAAACGGTCAGCAACACCTGAATCAATCGAAACCAAAACGGATTGCGGAAAAATCCATGCCCCAGCCAGTTGAACATCAGGTAAGCGAAAAACCCCAGTTCTGCCACTGCTGCAAACATCAGACCGGCAAACAGTTGTTTTTTGATGTCCAAACCGAGCGGTCCGGCCACCCCATTGAGCACTCCGCCCACTACGACGGCACCAACCGCCCCCCACACCATCGTCGTCCAAAACAGATAAAACCATTTTCGTAGTGTCATTGTTTCTTCGCACCCCGTTTCGCTCACTGCAACTGGATTGTACCAAATGGAGAACGCCTTTGGCCAGTCAGCATAATTGAGGCTGATTTCATCCATATTAACGGTATGAGCTAACGGAAACGGGGGCGAACCATGCGGTACCTAGCCTTTCTGACCGGTCTGGTGATCTTGGTGACGGCGGGCTGCAGCCCCGCTCAAAAACCCGAAGAATCTCAAGGACCGGACTATCAGCAGATGAAACAAGTGGTGGTCGACGTCCTTCACACCAAAGAAGGAAAGAAAGCACTACAGGAAGTGATGAAGGACCCCGAATTCAAAAAGGATATGGTCTTTACGCAAAAGGATCTGGAAATAGCGGTGGCCAAGTCCTTCACGGATCCCAAAGCGAAGAAGGAAATGGAGTCACTGTTGAAAAAACCGGAAGTGGCCAAAAACCTGTTCAAAACGGTGGAAAATGAGCAGAAGAACCTGATGAAGCAACTGATGAAAGATCCGCAATACCAACAATTGATGATCGATATCATGAAAGATCCGCAGTTTGAGAAAAATGTCCTGCAATTGATGAAAAGCCAGCAATACCGCAAAGAAACCATGAAGGTAATGGAAGATGCCCTGCAAACCCCTAGCTTCAAAGAGAAATTCATGAAACTCCTGCAAGAGGCGGTGAAACAAACCCAGAACAAAAAAGGCGGACAAGGCCAAGGGGGCGGGGGTGGTCAAGGCGGACAACAAGGGAGCAATCAGGGACAAGGTGGTCAGTAGGCAACAAAAACGAACACCCCGACAGGATGATTGTCGGGGTGTGAAACGGTCACCTTACGGAATATACCCGTACAATTGTTTGGCTACTTGATCGGAGACCGAGGCCGGTCCCCCGAAAATATATATTGCGTCGGTATTGCCCTCGTTGACATCCAGATACCGTTGCACCTTTGGATCCAATTTGGTCGACGGTGTCAACAGAATCGGCGCACCCATATAAGCGGCCAGCGGTGCTCCGGAAAGCGCATCGGTAAACAGGTCGCCGCGGGCAAAAGTCAATGTGGACGGTGGCAAGCCGAAGTAATGGATAACATTGACTCCCACTTCATAGCGATCCGCACCGCCGATCCGTTCCACCGACGCACCGGGACGAGCTTGCAGCAATTGAGCTTTCACCTGATCGGAAACGGTGCCCGGTCCGCCGACGATGATGAAGTTTTTGATCTGCGGGTTATTGGCGATAAAGGTTTTGATGGAGGCAGGCAGTTGATCTTTGAGCGTCAGCAGGATGGGTATGCCGCCCCAGCCCGCCACACTGGAACTGCTCATGGCATCGGAAAAAACGGTTCCACTTACAACGATCGTGGTATCTGATCCGATCTCAGCCACTTTGGTCCCTATGGCAGCCGAAACGGCAAACCGATCCGGACCCGAAATTCGCTCCACATCCTGAATTCCCAGTTGTCTCAACTGCTTTTCCACAGAAGTGGAGATGGAACCGGTACCGCCCAGAATCACCGCTCGTTCAGGGGCCAATCGCTTGATCTCCTCTTTGATGGCGGTGGGCAGTCCATTGGTATTGGTCAACAGCATCGGAGCTCCTTCCAATGGCACGGCCAAAGGCACTCCTGACAACGCATCTGTAAACACGTCCCCACGTGCCAGCACAACGGTGGACGCATGGAAGAAACGGGAGCTGATCTCCTTGCTGACGTTGGCCGACACTTCAAACCGGTCTTTTCCACCCAAGCGTTTCAAACCCGGTTTGATCACATGGAAACCCTTCCATAATGCACTGCCGTCATGGTTCAGTGCCATCAATGACATGGTGTTGAATCCCAGTTGCAATTCCACATCCTGTTGAACGTTTTGCGGGTTGATCAGCTCCAAAGGCTCATCGTCATTGACGAACAGCACGGCCATCGGCGCGTCAGTACTTGCTTTCACCGTCAATTTCTGATCCGTTTTGTTCATCCGATAGAAGCTTTTTTCCGGGGTGATTACATTCCATTGGGGCAGCTTTTGGGAGATGTACGTGAAGGGGATGCCGGTCAGCTTCACCGAATAATCGACAGGCGTTTCCTCACCACCGCCGAAGACGACCAAACCGTACGCTCCGGCGGGCAGATTGTCACCGTCGAGGTAGACGTTGTTATCATCGGGATCCATCGGGACTATCATGTACCCCACTGAGTCGTCGGACGGTGACATCTCCACATGTACCGTCCCGCCGTCCGTTTGAAACGCGTGCTGGTGAACTGTGAAGATATCGATTTGCCCTTGGAACAGCGCCTCGTTTTCAACCGTTTGCGATTGGGCGAGATGCTTGTCTACCCTGTTCATCATGGTGCGGAAACGCTGATCCCGCTTGGCTTCCTTCCATTGATGGAGCAACTGTTGCTTTTTGATCATTACCTTACCTTTCTGTGCCTCTCGCTGTTTTCCGACGACCTGCTTCGCCGCATCCGCAGAAGGAGCCGAAAATCCCGTACCGACAAGCGTAACCACCAACACCACCACGATCAAAACCGAAAATCGACGCGCGTTCAACAACGCCACTGAACCCCTCTCCAATTTTCCAGATTTCAACTTCAACTCCATTTTATTGGGTTCAAGGGCATTTGTAATGAGTCAAAAGACCTAAAATAAGACTTTCGGCATAAAACAATCACCGGCCAGTATGGCCGGTGATGAGAGAGTAGTTCGCTCAATTGAGATAGTTGGACAATTGTTGTTCCGTCGTGGACGACACCGATCCGTAACCGCCCAAAATATACATTTGGTCGGTTTCCCCGCGGTGTTCGGAAAGGAACGCATCCACGTTGGACTCCAGCTTGGTCGAGGTGGTCAACATGATGGGCGCACCGGTGAATACCGCCAACGGACCACCGGACAGCGCATCGGCAAAGACATCCCCGCGGGCGAACACCATCGTGGACAGATCCATGCCGTAATGATCCATACCGTATTTGGCGACGTTGATGGCCACCTGATAGCGATTGGCGCCGCTGATGCGTTCCACGGTGCCGTATTTGCTCAATTCGTTTTTGACGTTGTCGGAAACCGTCGCCGGTCCGCCGACGATGATGAAGTGTTTGATGCTCGGGTGGTTTTGAATGAACGAAGCGATGGAAGCCGGCACTTTATCCTGGCCCACTAGCAAAATCGGCATTCCCATCTGACCCGCCAAACTGGACGACGACAGCGCATCCGGGAAGTTCAACCCGCTCGCCACAATGGCGGTGTCTTGGGACGGGCTCACCACTTTAGCTGCCACGGCGGCCGACACGGCGAAACGGTCGCTTCCGGCAATACGCTCAATCTCGCTCACGCCCAGCGACTTCAACTGGCTTTCCACGTTGGTGGAAACGGACCCCGTTCCGCCAAGGATGATGGCTCTGCGCGGATGAAGCCGTTGGACTTCCGATTTGATGGAGCTGGGAAGCGAACTGGTCGCCGTCAGCAAAATCGGAGCTGCTTCCTGAGCCGCCAGCGGACCGCCTGACAACGCGTCCGTGAACAGATCGCCGCGGGCGATCACGATCGTGTCCGGATACAGGCCGATTTGTTCCAGTTCTTTGCTGATGTTGGCCGATACCTCATAACGATCCGCTCCCGCCAAACGCTTCAGGCTGGGCACAATCAAATCGTAATGAGACAGCACTGCGTTGCCGGTGTTGGTGTCCATCGCATAGAAATCGGCGGAATTCCAGCCTCCCCGCAGACTCATGTTGTACGAGAAGGCACCAGGTGCTGTCAGGCTGACCGGATTTTCGTCGTTCGGATATACGTCCAAACTGTCGGCGTCTGTGCTTCCTTTGAACGTATAGCTGGTCGTCCCCTTGGCCAGCCGAGTTTCATGACCGCTCGGATTGGTGATGGAGAGAGAAGGCAATTGGGTCGGGGCGTTGCTGAACGTCACACCGCTCAATTGGTAATGATAGCTGACCGGTGTGTCAGACATGCTGTACACAGCAAACACATAATCCCCCGCAGCCAACTGGTTGCCTTCCACGGGTTCTCCCGTATACGCATCATAAATCTCATAATCCAGCCATTCGCTGGGGGCGAGATCCTTCACTTCCAGTGTACCGCCGTTGCTCACACTGAAAAAGTATTCATGCGACGCGTACACATCCAGCTGGTTTTGGTAGTCCACCGTGGCCACATCCATCGCCCGGACGGTGCCCGAGTCGTTCGACGAAGTGCTCGCAGCCTGCTTCATCTCGGAAGCGTGGTCACGGATGGCCTCCTGCAAACGTTGCTCCCAGACTTGTTTTTTCAACTCCGCTTGAGCGGAAGCCGCGCCGGACCGTCCTTCCGCATGAACCGCAGGCGAAAAGACCATAGTGGATACCAGCGCCAACGACAATACGGAAGAAACCAACTTGATCGATTTGTTCGGCAAACAGACCTCTCCTTTCAACCCCTTAAAAAGTAACAAAAAACAGGACCCGAGCGATACTCATTATAAACCGCTGTTCTTTTGATGTAATGGGTCCAAAGTCCCAGAAAATGAATTTATTTTTGGTGGAAATAATGGGTTTCCAGGATGATATTCACAGGGGCGAGAGAGAACCAAGCTCATCCGCCAAAGGGATGGATCAAACAAATCCAGACCGGACACACCCTATGTCGTGTCCGGTTCACGCCACCCGATCCATTGGTGAGCCGGTGTGAACAATGTCGGATAGACGAGAAATCCCAACAAAATGCTGGTCAACGCAGAAGAGGCCGTGAAGGAAAACATGATCAGCAACTGGTACCGTACAGCTTCGATCGGATTGGTCCCCGCAATGATCAATCCGGTCATCATCCCGGGCAACTGCACCAGACCGACAGTTTTTAATGAGTCGATGATCGGAATCATACCAGAACGAATCGAGCGCTTCAACAAACGCGCACTGGCCTGGCGGCTTGTGGCACCGAGCGACAATGAGACCAAAATTTCCTCGCGCATCGATTCGGACAGTTCTTTCATTCGGTTGAGCAACAGGGACGAAACCACCATACTGTTGCCGATGACCATCCCGCTAACAGGAATCAAAACCTGTGCCTTGACCGGTATCAGTTTCATCCAGACCATCATCAGCAAGGTGAACCCGGTAACCACGGACAATGTAAAGAAAATGCGCAAGAAAATCCAGGGAATGCCCTTCCCGCGGGTCGCCGAATTGCGTGCGGCGACCACGATCATCACTGTCCACATCAACACCATCCAATAGGCACTCTGCCGACTGAAAACGAAATGCAGCACATACCCGACAGCGATCAACTGAATGGCAGCGCGTATCGTACCGATGGCAAGATCGCGTTCCAGCCCCAGCCGCAACCAAAGCGAGAACCCCATCGCCACCAATACAAACGCCAGTGTCCACACGGTTGCGGTCGCAGTCACGTTTTTACCCCCTCCTTCCGCTGCAGTTGGCCGTTTTCCAGAACCCAGATTTCCTCGGCTATTCGCTCGGCCTGTTGCGGATCATGCGTGATCCAGACGATGGTTTTTCCCGCCTTGTGCAACCGACAAATCTCCTGTTCCACCATTGATGCTCCTTCCGGATCGAGTGCGGAAGTGGGCTCATCCAGCAACAGTACCGGTGAGTCCAATGCCAAAGACCGGGCCAAGTTGACCCGCTGTTTTTCTCCACCCGACATCTGTTCCACCCGCCGAGTCAGATACGATGCGGGCAATCCCACCCGCTCCAACAAACGTGCCAATCCCTTCCTGTCAGCTCTCTCTCCCACCAATTTGTAGGGATAGGACAGGTTGTCCTCAACCGTTCCGGGAAACAACACTTGCGTCTGAAACACATAGTGAACCTCTCGTCGAAGCCGAATGGGGTGCCACTCGGTCAAGGGTTTTCCCCGGTAGGTGATGCTTCCCCGATCCGGTTCCTCCAAGCGGTTGAGCAAGCGGAACAATGTGCTTTTCCCCGTACCGGAAGGCCCCATGACGGCGATCATCTGCCCCGCATCAATCGAGGCAGTCACCCCGTCGAGGGGTCGCCACTCCCCATCTGCTGTCCGATATATCTTGACCACATCATATAATTGGATGAGCGGTGCTTGTCCCATCGTCATCCTCCCTTCACAAAAAAAGCACCGGTAAACCCGGTGAAGAGATTGTTCGCCTCAAGCCCTTGAATGCTTGCACGGCTCTTTTCCCTCTTGCTCTAAACCATTCAAAGGATCGCTCGCTGATCATGATTATTTTGTACCCGGATCGTTCATTTATTTCCCCATAGGTTTTCCGTCAGGCAGTGGTGACTTGTGTCAAGCGAATCACCTTTTGCGCCAATTGACGGTACAGTTTCCCTGTTTCCGTTTCCGGTCGGTAAACGGAAGGTGCAAAATCAGGATCGTTTATGTCATTGTCCGGGGCTCCCAGCGGGATCTGAACCAACAATTCCGTGCGCAGTTCCTGCGCCAATTTTTCCCCGCCGCCTTTCCCAAACACGTAATCGCGGTGACCACACTCGGAACACGCATACCACGACATGTTCTCCACCACACCCAGGATTTCGTGTTTGGTGTGCAACGCCATCGCCCCTGCACGGGCGGCGACGAATGCGGCGGTCGCATGCGGCGTCGTGACAATGATTTCCGAGCTTTGCGGGATCAATTGATGCACATCCAAAGCCACATCCCCGGTTCCGGGCGGCAAGTCCAACAGCATGTAGTCCAGTTCTCCCCAGTGCACCTCAGTGAAGAAGTTGCGCAACATCTTGCCCAGCATGGGACCGCGCCAGATGACGGGTGAATTGTCCTGTACGAAAAAGCCCATCGACATCACTTTGACGCCGAAGCGCTCCACCGGCAAAATCGTTTTGTCGATGACGGTGGGTCGCTGTTCGATCCCCATCATATCCGGAACACTGAACCCATAAATATCAGCGTCGATGATCCCTACTTTTTTTCCTTCACGGGCCAAAGCGACGGCGAGGTTAACAGTGACTGTCGATTTGCCGACGCCCCCTTTCCCGCTGGCAACAGCAATAAACCGGGTCGGAGAGTCTTCCGCCAAGAGCGGAGAAATCGGTTGTCCCGGTGCCGGACCGCCCGCGGCCGATGGCCCCTTCCGTTCCGCTTGCAGACGGGCAGACAGGGCAGCACGCTCTTCGTCGGTCATAGAACCGAAACGCACATCTACTTCCTCTGCGCCCAACGCCTCGATAGACCGTACCACATCTTCACGGATTCTTTCTTTGAGCGGACATCCTTGGATGGTCAAAATCACGTCCAGTGACACTTTTTTTCCTTGGATGCGAATATTGCGAATCATATTGAGCTCGACCAAGCTCTTGTTGATCTCGGGGTCTTTCACATCGCGTAAGGCATCCAATACTCTCTCTTCAGTCAACATCGATGACAACACCCCAATGTTCATTCAGATTCTTTCAGGTTGATGAATTGGACTCGCTCAAAATCGCGTATGGCTCAACCACTTTGTCCGTCTCCATTTTCAATGCCATTATATCACACTATCGTTCCTCAGCCGGTAAGCGTTCACCTGAATAGAACCGGAGAATCCCGTAATAGATAGCCGCCGCCAGCTTTTTTTGATATCCTTCGTCTCTCAGCATCGCCGCTTCCTGGGGATTGGACAAAAAACCGACCTCAACCAAAGCGGCCGGCACCGGTGAAGTTTTCAACAGGAAGACCTCACCGTTTTGTTTGGGTAACCGTGTGGTGTTGCCCAGCTTGTGAACCAATTCTTTCTGAATCCAGGTGGCCAATCGTTTGTTAGCCTCCCTGCTGGGATGATAAAACGTCTGTGCCCCCGACCAACGGGGAGAAGGAATCGCATTGAGATGGATACTGATCAACGCGTCCGCCTGACTGTTTCTGATCAACCGCGCACGTGCGAATAAATCCTGCGTTTTACGACGGCTCAATCCTTTGGTGCCTTCCTCGGCCAAATCGCGGTCGGATTCTCGAGTCAACACGACAAGGGCACCTGCTTCCTGTAAATAGTCCCGCAAATAAAAGGTGATCGGCAAGGTCACATCTTTTTCTACCAACCCGTCTGCACTGACGGCTCCGCCATCGGGTCCACCGTGACCCGGGTCGAGCACGATCACCTTTCCTGCCAGCGGCATATTCCATGCTGTCCGGAAACCCGAGTCCGTCCATTGATACAACCCGATCGCCACAACGAAAGACAACACGACAAGTGCCAACCACCTACCTGAGCGCCTGCCGATGATCTGCCGCCTCAGCAGTACCCACCACCAAGATTCCCGCATAAGATCCCGCCCTTTTCGCGATTGATCCTGTCCCATGTATATGGGACGAGCGGGTGGGATATGTTATCGTTTTTCCAGGTGTTGAGACAAGCCGTAATGGACACCGAGCGAAAACCACTCCGGCACCATTGCTTCCATAGCGATCCAGACCGATTCAACTGCCCAGTCGGCCAAGACGACGGACAAGCTGAACTCGTCGGCGATCGACTGCATCAGGGCTTTTCCCTGATGTTCATATGCTTCATCGTAGATCCCCACCCACGACATGGGGCGGTTTGCAAAACGAGGGGGACGACGATCGTGAAAAATGGACCGACTCGCTGTAAGCCCCAGCAAAAACGCTTCATACGCAAGCCGATACAACGCTTCGCAAACCTGAATCTGACGTTCTTCCGGTAAATACACCAACGTGGGAATCATCACTTTATCCATAAAACGGTCCATTTGGTCCCACGGGAAACCTTCCAACGCTTCCTGTCGTAAGCGTTCCTCCCGTGCAGCCTGCAACCGTTCGAATGGAATGACATGTGCCATATTGCCATCTCCGTTTCCAATCTCCAACCAGCCAGTCCCAGCAAACCATCCAGAGTGTATCTCCCTATTGTCTGGTTGTTTCACATCAGCTCATCGGTCGTTCGTGGGAAATAGGCGATTCTTCCTTCAAACCACGCTTAGGGCGTGTCTGGTCGATCCGTGAGGTTCACCAGAAACGCTCTAGCAGCACATGGGCTTAGGTTCCCTCGGTTCACAGCCCTTCATGCGCAAAACAACTGATCATCCCGTGTAGGCAACAAAAAACCCCCGCCTGCATAGGCGAGGGTGTGTGGTCCTGCCGATTACCGTTTGGAGAATTGCGGAGCACGGCGGGCTTTTTTCAAGCCGTATTTCTTCCTTTCTTTCATCCGCGGGTCACGCGTCAGGAAGCCGGCCTTTTTCAGGGTCGGGCGAAGATCCGGATCCACTTTCAACAGCGCACGGGCGATGCCGTGACGGATCGCACCCGCTTGACCGGTGAAGCCGCCCCCATGCACGTTCACCAACACGTCGTAACGGTTCAAGGTATCGGTCAACACCAACGGTTGACGTACGATGGCTTTCAACGTTTCCAAGCCGAAATATTGGTCCAAGTCGCGGCCGTTGACCACGATGCGGCCGTCACCGGGAACCAGCCGAACGCGGGCGACCGATTCCTTGCGGCGACCGGTTCCGTAAAATTGGACTTGTGCCACGATCGGTTCCCTCCTTTAGATTATCCGCGAAGCTCCCACACTTCAGGATTTTGCGCCTGATGGGGATGTTCCGGTCCTGCATAGACTTTCAGTTTTTTGAACTGCTTCCGTCCCAAGCTGTTTTTGGGCAGCATGCCTTTGACAGCCAGTTCGATCATACGTTCCGGACGGTTGTTCCGCATGTCGCCGGCAGTGGTCGCTTTCAATCCACCAGGGTAACCGGAGTGGCGGTAGTAGATTTTCTTGGTCGCTTTTTTACCGGTCAATTCCACTTCGCTCGCGTTGATCACGATGACGAAATCGCCGGTGTCAACGTGAGGGGTGAATTGCGGTTTGTGCTTCCCGCGCAAAATCGCCGCGACTTGGGAAGCAACCCGGCCAAGGGGTTTCCCCTTCGCGTCGACCACATACCATTTCCGCTCCACCTCATTCGGTTTGGCCATATATGTGGTTCGCATCGATGATCCTCCTCGATTGCAGACGATTGATCGTCCGTCACAGTTTGCAGGTGATATATCAAAACGTTCGCGCCGAATTGTTTCCACCGGGGCTATTCAGTGGAAAATACCAACGATCATAATATATCAAATGGAGAGCGATGTCAAGGCAAAGCCCTTGATCATTCTCACGTGTTAGTCCATTTCCTCCCACGGTTCATAGCCCACCTCTACCATCGTCAACCCTTCTGGCGGCATGGTTTTGCCCGCAGCGGAGCGATCCTTGGCGGCCAAGGTACTGGAAATCGATTCCTCGGTTCGTTTCCCCATACCCACTTCCACCAGTGTCCCGGCGATGATGCGGACCATGTTATACAAAAATCCGTTGCCGGTCACTTCGATCAGCAGTTTGTCGCCTTGTTCGCGAACCTCACAACGGTAGATGGTACGCACCCGATCTTCCACTGGTGATTTGGCCGAGGAGAACGAAGTGAAGTCGTGCGTCCCCACCAAACGCTCAGCGGCGAGCTGCATCTGCTGTACATCCAATGATACGGGAAGATGGGTGGCATACCGGCGTGTGAACACGTCCGGCACTGGAGAGCGGTCGATCACGTACCGATAGGTTTTCCAGCAGGCGTCTTTGCGCGCATGGAAGGACAGCGCCACCTCCTCGGCCAAACGGATCACCAAATCCCGAGGAAGAGACTGGTTGAGCACGGTGACCCATCGTTTGACGGGCATAGGATTTCTCGTTTCAAAGTGACACACCTGGCCCCACGCATGAACACCGGCGTCGGTGCGCCCCGCCCCCGTCACATGGGTTTCGGTACCATTCAACCGCGAGATGGCGGCTTCCAAGGTGCCCTGCACCGTCCGCTTGCCGGGTTGGCGCTGGAACCCGTGAAAATCAGTACCGTCGTAAGCGACCGTCAATTTAATCTTGCGCACGTCCACACCCCTTTCAGCGGACTCTAGAGTGTGTCTGTTCTATATGGCCCACATGGTTTTCCCGAAACGCTTCACCTGCTCCCGCAAGGAAGCAGACCATGACCGTTCCGTCCCGGTGAGCGCAGGCCACGGGCTAAGTGCGCTTCGATTAGAGGGCATTGCCCACAATTCCATTCCTGCGATTTTCGGGTCTTCGCTCATCCGGGAAAACATTGCCCCTTTATGGTTTCATCAGACACGCCCTAACACCCATATGCCGATGATCAGTCCACCCATCACCGCCCACAACGCCCAGTCCAGCCGCGAAAAGCGCAATTCCCGCAACCGAGTGCGTCCTTCCCCTCCCCGGTATGCGCGTGCTTCCATCGCCAACGCCAGATCTTCCGCCCGCTTGAGAGCGGAGACAAAGAGGGGAATCAGGACAGGGATGAAACTTTTGGTCCGCTTGAGCATGCCACCCGATTCGAAATCGGCACCCCGGGCCATCTGTGCCCGCATGATTTTCTCCGCCTCTTCCCACAATGTCGGGATAAACCGGAGGGCGATCGACATCATCAGCGCCAGTTCATGAACGGGTACACCGATCCATTTGAGTGGTTTCATCAGCCGTTCCATCCCTTCGGTCAAATCCATGGGCGTCGTGGTCAACGTGAGCAGGGTGGCCATTGTGATCAGCAACAGGAACCGCACAGACATCCAACCCGCCTGTTTGACGCCTTGTTCATGGATGCTGATGGGTCCCCATTGCCACCACAGGTTACCGCCTTTGGTCAGGAAGATGTGCAACAGCGCTGTGACGGCAATCAGCCACAATATCGGCTTCATCCCACGAAGCAGCAGCCGCCAGGACACACCAGACAACCGTACACCTACGAGGTTGACGAGGATGAACAACAAATATGCTGACGGCACTCGCACCCAGAAAACCGCGGTGAGGTAAACGAATACAAACACCAGCTTGGCCCGGGGGTCCATCCGGTGAACAGGGGAATCTCCGGGCACGTACTGCCCGATGATCGGTTTACCGAACGGGTTCATGGGACGTCCCCTCCCCGCGCCGATCCGCCAGTAACCGTGACAACGCCTCTACCGTGAAACAATCCAGGGGAAGCGGCGGGTCCAGTTTGCGGTTCAATCGGTGAATCAATGCGGTGATCTCAGGAATGTCCAACCCCCACTCTTTCAATCGGCCTTCGTCAGCAAAAACGTCAGCGGGCGGCCCCTGCAACACGCATCTGCCCTGGTGCAATACAAAAATCCGTTCGGCATAACGGGCCACCTCTTCCATGCTGTGGGAGACCAGCAGAACGGTCATTCGCCGCTCTCGGCGCAAACAATCAATCTGTTGCAATAAAGCCTCTCTCCCAGCCGGATCGAGACCCGCTGTCGGCTCGTCCAAAATCAAAACTTGCGGGAGCATGGCCAACACACCGGCAATGGCGACCCGTCGCATCTGTCCACCGCTCAACTGAAACGGAGAACGATCAGACAATGATTCGGGCAGTCCCACCCAATGCATCGCCTGTCTCACCCGGTCGCGAATTTCTCCTTCCGGCACGCCCCGGTTGCGGGGGCCGTAGGCGATGTCATGTTCCACGGTATCCGCAAACAACTGATGCTCAGGATATTGAAAGACAATGCCCACATGACGGCGTAATGGGGAGAGAGAGGGACTCCGTTCGTTCACTTCCGTCTCACCGACACGGATGGTGCCCTCCCTCGGTCGGAGCAAACCGCCAATCAGCTGTACCAATGTGGACTTTCCTGATCCCGTCGGCCCGATTACCGCGGCCAGCGTTCCGGCCGGCACATGAAGGTCCAGTTGCTTCAAGGCTTGTTTTTCCTGCTGTGTTCCTTCTCCATAAGTGAAACTGACTCCCCTGAGATCGATCTGCATACCGCTTCCACCCATTTCTCCGTCTCCGTCCACGATACGGGCAATACAAACCCAGACTGGGTCAGCCGATGGTGTAATGCCGCCATTAGCGGGACTTCAAGCCTCCACGCTGACAACCGGTCGACATCCTGGAACACTTCCTCGGGTGTTCCGTCCATCTTCACTTCTCCGTCTGCCATGATCAGCAGGCGTTCGGCGTGTGCCGCCTCTTTGGCCGAGTGCGTAATGTGGATGATGGTCATTCCTTCTCGATGCATCCGGTGCAAGATATTCAATACGCTCTGCCGTCCTGCGGGATCGAGCATCGACGTCGCTTCGTCCAACACAATCGCCTCTGGTCGCATCGCCAGTACGGCGGCGATGGCGAGACGTTGCTTTTGTCCTCCGGACAAAAGATGCGGGGGCCACTCCTCCATGCCGTCCAAGCCCACTTGCGCCAACACTTCGGGTATGCGGCGCACCATCTCCTCTCGCGGCACACCGAGGTTTTCCATCCCGAAGGCGATATCATCCCGCACCGTGGTGGCCACCAGCTGGTTGTCTGGGTTTTGAAACACCATACCGACTCTTTGCCGTACCCGCCAAAGGTGGGTTTCGTCATTGGTGTTGTACCCATCAACCCGCACTTTGCCTTCCTTGGGCAGAAGCAAGCCGTTCATCAAACGGGCCAGGGTTGATTTACCCGACCCGTTGGGGCCCATGATGGCCACGTATTCCCCTCTGGCGATGGTGAGCCGCAACTCTTTCAATACCCACTGGTTTTTCGGCGGCGGGTCCGGTTCATAGTAGAAACCCGCTTCTTCCATCTCGATAAAGGGCCGCATGCCGTCCAAGCCTCCATAAAGAAAAAAGGGCAGATTTCAGGACCAAAGCGATCCTGCCCTCTCCCTTTCATCCAAAAACAACGAGCTGGTTCCACATTACTTGACGAGTTCCAGATAGACCATCGGAGCAGCGTCGCCACGGCGCGGTCCGATCTTGATGATACGGGTGTATCCGCCTTGTCGTTCCGCGTAGCGGGGTGCGATTTCGTCAAACAACTTTTTCACCGCGTCCACTTTTTCGTGCGTCACTTCCGCCCCGTCTTTCACCGTGTGGGAACGATGCTTGCGAACGAAAGCCGCCGCTTGACGACGGGCGTGCAAATCGCCGCGTTTGGCCAGGGTGATCATTTTTTCGACGATGGAGCGCACTTCTTTGGCTTTCGCTTCACTGGTTTCAATCCGTTCATTGATGATCAGGTCGGTGACGAGGTCGCGGAACAACGCTTTGCGTGCCGCGGAATTACGACCCAGTTTCGCGTATGCCATGGGTTATCCCTCCCCCTTGATCCAAGTTGTCAGTTACTCTTCTTTGCGCAAGGAGAGACCCAGTTCGGCCAGTTTCTCCTGCACTTCCTCCAGGGACTTGCGCCCCAGGTTCCGCACTTTCATCATGTCTTCTTCCGTTTTTTGCGTCAGCTCTTGCACGGTGTTGATGCCGGCCCGCTTCAGGCAATTGTAAGACCGGACGGACAGATCCAGCTCTTCGATGGTCATTTCCATGACTTTTTCTTTTTTGTCTTCTTCTTTCTCAACCATGATCTCGGCTTCTTTAGCCTCATCCGTCAGGCCGACAAACAGCATCAGGTGTTCGGTCAGAATCTTGGCGCCCAAGCTGACCGCTTCATCCGGACGCAAGCTGCCGTTGGTCCACACTTCCAGTGTCAGCTTGTCGTAGTTGGTCACTTGACCAACGCGAGTATTCTCTACTTTGTAGTTCACCCGTTCGATCGGGGTGTAAATCGAATCGATCGGAATCACACCGATCGGTTGATCTTCTTTTTTGTTCCGTTCGGCCGGAACATATCCACGTCCGCGGTTGGCAGTCATCCGGATTCGCAAATGGCCGTCATCGGCCAGAGTGGCGATGTGCAAATCCGGGTTTAACACCTCGACATCGCTGTCAGCTCGAATGTCGCCCGCTTTGACTTCTCCGCCGCCTTCCACATCGATCTCCAGCACTTTTTCTTCGTCCGAATGGATCTTCAATGCCAGCTTTTTCAGGTTCAGAATGATCTCCGTAGTATCTTCGACAACACCCGGAATGGTGGAGAACTCATGCAAGACTCCGTCGATCTGGATGGAGGTGACTGCCGCACCCGGAAGGGAGGACAGCAAAATGCGGCGGAGGGAGTTACCCAGCGTGGTACCGTACCCCCGTTCGAGGGGCTCCACCACAAACTTGCCGTACCGGTTATCTTCACTCATTTCCACGGCTTCGATTTTCGGTTTTTCGATTTCAATCATACGGTTAGAAACCCTCCTTCAGAACGTCGCGTTCCGGGTGAGATCGCACCAATAGGCAGATTCTCTCACCCTCTTTCATTCGCCGGAGGGCAAGAGACTACCTCCCGTCCTATCCAGTATACACACATTTTTGGCAAGGTAAACCAAATCAGAGACTGGAAGGTTTCTATCCGCTCAGACACGACGACGTTTCGGCGGACGACATCCGTTGTGCGGAATCGGCGTCACGTCTTTGATCAGACTGACTTCCAATCCGGCCGCCTGCAAGGAACGGATCGCCGCTTCCCGACCCGCACCCGGGCCTTTCACCAACACTTCCACTGTACGCATTCCTTGTTCCATCGCTTGTTTCGCGGCAGATTCGGCAGCCATCTGCGCAGCAAACGGGGTGCTTTTGCGCGAGCCCTTGAAGCCCATCGTGCCGGCGCTCGCCCAAGCCACTGCGTTGCCGCGCGGATCGGTGATGGTGATGATCGTGTTGTTGAACGTCGAACGGATGTGCGCCACACCGGATTCAATGTTTTTACGCACACGACGCTTCACGCGCTGAGTGGTGGTTTTCCGCTTGGCCATGGTATTCCCTCCTTACATTATTTCTTCTTGTTCGCAACCGTCCGGCGCGGACCTTTCCGAGTCCGGGCGTTGGTTTTTGTCCGTTGACCGCGCACCGGCAATCCGCGGCGGTGACGGATTCCACGATAACAACCAATCTCGATCAAGCGTTTGATGTTGAGCGCGACTTCGCGGCGGAGGTCCCCCTCAACGATCAGGTTTTTGTCGATGTAGCTCCGCAGTTTGGACACTTCGTCTTCGGTGAGATCACGCGTGCGGGTGTCCGGGTTGATGCCGGTTTCCGCCAGAATTTTTTTCGCCGTAGAGCGGCCAATGCCGTAGATATAGGTCAGGGCGATTTCGATCCGTTTCTCGCGCGGCAGGTCTACCCCTGCAATCCGTGCCATGTGTCACACCTCCAGTCTTATCCTTGTTTTTGCTTGTGCTTCGGGTTTTCGCAAATGACCATCACAGTACCTTTGCGACGAATCACTTTGCATTTTTCGCAAATCGGTTTTACCGAAGGTCTCACTTTCATTCGGTTTCCCTCCTGTCTTCCCACGTGGTGCCCAGCTAATGTCGATTCCTCACGTGAATCGTCCGATCCAACCTGAAACCGAACCCGCTTGTGCCAGGCACCGCCATCACGCTTACTTGTACCGGTACGTGATGCGGCCGCGGGTTAAGTCGTACGGGGAGAGCTGGACCGTCACCTTGTCGCCGGGCAAGATTCGGATGAAGTGCATGCGAATTTTGCCGGAAACATGCGCGAGCACTTTGTGTCCGTTCTCCAGTTCCACTCGGAACATCGCATTGGGCAACGGCTCGATAACGGTTCCTTCCACCTCGATCACATCTTCTTTGGCCATTGACCTCACTCTCCTTTCTGCTCCTCACCGTGATGAAGCAGGTATTGGTTCAGGGCGTACCGTAACTTCGCGTTCGTGACGCGACCGGTCTCAGCCAACGCATCCGCCACTTCCTGGGCGATATGATTCGTTGGCTGGATATGCCTGATATTCTTTTTCTTCGGGCGGTCGAATTTCCTTTTGTCTCCGTCTGCCAATAAGACAAAACGCGGTTCTTCCACACCGACGATGATCGCATACGACCCCGCCTCCCGACCGCGCAACACGCGGACGATTTGGCCAAGACGTGGTCGACTTTCGGCATCAGTCACGTCCACATCACCCTTCACCCGTTTTCCGCTATGGTCAATATTTCATGGCCGTCTTCCGTGATCGCGATGGTGTGTTCAAAATGGGCACATAAGGAACCATCCTGTGTCACAACCGTCCAATTGTCTGCCAGGGTACGTACAAAACGGCTCCCGGCGTTGACCATCGGTTCAACGGCCAAGGTCATACCCGGTTTTAACCGAGGGCCACGCCCCGGCGTCCCGAAATTGGGAACACTCGGTTCCTCATGCAGGTTTTGACCGATGCCATGCCCCACGTATTCCCGGACGATCGAAAACCCCGCTTGCTCAACATACGACTGGATCGCGTGCGCGATGTCGCCGATCCGTGCCCCGGGCTTGGCCTGCTCCAATCCCTTGTACAGGGATTCCTCCGTCACTTTCAGAAGACGGGCTGCCGTATCAGAAACCTTGCCAACCGGGTATGTCCAAGCCGAATCGCCATGGTATCCTTGGTAACAAGCGCCGATGTCGACACTGATGATGTCTCCCTCCTGGAGCACGCGGTCTCCCGGAATCCCGTGCACGAGCTCGTCGTTGACCGAGGTGCAGACACTCCCGGGAAATCCGTTATACCCCTTAAACGAAGGAGTGGCGCCGTGCTTGCGAATCACCTGTTCGGCTATCCGATCCAGTTCCCGAGTGGTGATTCCAGGACGAATCGCTTCCCTGATCGCCTGATGGGTGAGGTACACAATCCGCCCGGCTTCCCGCATGCGTTCCAGTTCCTTCGCCGACTTCAGGATAATCATGCGTTCGACCCTCTAATCGTCGTCATAATGGAAGCCGTTACTTGTTCGATCGGTTGCTCGCCGTCAATCGTACGCAGAATCCCCGTGGACTCGTAGTACTTCAGCAGGTGATTCGTTTGTTCCAAGTTGACTTGGAGCCTTTTGGCCACGGTTTCCTCGCGATCATCATCTCTTTGATACAATTCCCCGCCACAGCGGTCACACACACCCTCCTGGCGCGGCGGTGCAAACACCACATGATAGGTGGCACCGCAGTCGCGGCAGATGCGACGGCCGGTGAGCCGTTTGACCAATTCCTCTTCGCCGACGCGAATATAGATCACATGATCCAATCCACGTCCCATATCCTTCAACAATTCATCCAACGCTTCCGCTTGCGGGACCGTTCGAGGAAATCCGTCCAACAAAAAGCCTTCCGCACAATCATCTTTGCCCAAGCGGTCCCGAACGATACCGATCGTCACTCGGTCCGGCACCAGTTGCCCTTGATCCATATAGGACTTGGCTTCCAAACCGAGCGACGTACCCTCTTTGACCGCTTGCCGAAACATATCACCTGTCGAGATGTGCGGGACGGAGAATGCTGCGACGATCCGTTCAGCCTGCGTGCCTTTACCTGCTCCGGGCAGTCCCATCAGGACCATATTCAAGGTGCATCCCTCCCGGTTTCCACTCACAATACCTGCGTTCCACATGGACACAATCCATCACACTTGTTCGGCCTTTCACTAGGTGCACTACGGTCCCCGGTTCCGATCAGTCCCGGGGTACCTGTGCTATTTGATGAATCCTTTGTAATGCCGTTTGATCAGCTGACTCTCGATCGTTTTCATCGTTTCCAGTGCGACACCGATCACGATCAGCAGCGATGTCCCACCAATTTGCACCGACGTAGGCAATTTCGCCACGGATGTGAAGAAGACAGGCAGAATCGAAACCGCAGCCAGGAACAGCGCCCCGGCCAAGGTGAGGCGATTCATGACCCTGGTCAGATAGACGGATGTGTTTTTGCCTGGTCGGATCCCTGGGATGTAGCCGCCGTTCTTTTTCATCTGGTCCGCCAACTGTACCGGATTGATCTGCACGAACGTGTAGAAGTAGGTGAACCCGATGATCAACAACACATACAGGGTCATGCCCAACGGTGCGGTATAAGTCAGATTGGTGATGATCCACGCCGCCACCGGGTTGGTCGGCCAGAATTGGGCGATGGTGGTCGGAAACATCAACAACGACAGGGCGAAGATCACCGGAATCACGCCTGCCGCGTTAACCCGCATCGGGATGTGTGTGGATTGGCCTCCAAACATTTTCCGGCCCACCACACGCTTGGCGTATTGTACCGGTATCTTACGAACACCCTGTTGGATGTAAATCACACCGGCCACGATCAACACCAACACGGCCAAGATGATGACCAGCTTCACGATCACGAGGAAGACCTGATCACCGGCATTGGCGAATTGGGACTCGTAAATCCGCGCAATCGCGCTGGGAATCCCCGCCACAATCCCGGCAAAGATCAGGATGGAAATACCGTTCCCGATTCCCTTGTCCGTGATCTGCTCGCCCAGCCACATCAAAAAGGCCGTCCCCGCAGTCAGCGTCAGTGAGATCAGCGCATATGAGGCAAAGCTCTTGTCAGTGATGAACTCCACTCCCGGCATGGCCGTACCCGCCGCACGGTCAAAACCGATCGCCAAGCCGACGGACTGGATCAAGGCCAGCACGATGGTGAGATACCGGGTGACCTGTGCCAATTTGCGCCGACCCACTTCCCCTTCCTTGGCCCATTGCGCAAACTTCGGAATCACATCCATGGTCAACAGCTGGACGATGATTGACGCCGTGATATACGGCATGATCCCCATCGCAAAGATGGAGAACTGACGCAACGCCCCACCGGAAAAGGTGTTCAACAGGCTGAATGCACCGGCTTGTTCCAGCGCCTTCAATGCGTCCACATTGGTGTTGGGGACCGGGATGAAGCTGCCGATCCGGAAGACGACCAGCATCAACAAGGTGAATAAGATACGACGGCGCAGGTCTTCCACTCTGAAAATGTTGCCCAGGGTCTGAAACATCAGAGCACCTCCGTCGCTCCACCGGCGGCTTCGATTTTCTCCACGGCAGTGCGGGAGAATTTGTGGGCTTTCACCGTCAGCTTCACTTTCAGCTCACCGTCGCCCAGTACCTTCAAGCCGTCTTGCAGTTTCTTCACAATACCGGTTTCCATCAACAACTCCGGTGTGACAACCGTACCTTCCTCAAAGCGGTTCAACGTGCTGAGGTTGACCACCGCATACTCCTTCCGGTTCGGGTTGGTGAAACCGCGTTTCGGCAAACGACGGTAAATGGGGTTTTGTCCCCCCTCAAATCCCGGACGAACGCCACCGCCCGAACGCGCTTTTTGACCTTTGGTGCCCCGGCCCGCCGTTTTACCTTGTCCGGCGGCAATTCCGCGGCCCACCCGCTTTTTCGGTTTCCGGGAACCCGGAGCAGGTTGCAGCTCATGGAGCTTCATCACTCGCACCTCCTCTTCGTCGTGTGCTCGTCGATTACTCGTCGATCTCCTTTACTTCCACCAGGTGCTTGACTTGATTGACCATCCCGCGAATAGCCGGATTGTCACTGTGTACCACGGTTTGTTCCCGTTTGCGAAGACCCAACGTGCGAAGGGTGACCCGGTGCTTTTCCGGACGGCCGATCATACTCCGTTTGAGGGTGATAGCCAGTTTCTTTGCCACGGTCATCCCTCCTTATCCTAACAGTTCCTCGACGGTTTTTCCGCGCAGGCGCGCCACTTCCTCCGGCCGTTTCAATCCTTTCAGGCCTTCCAACGTAGCCCGCACCATGTTGATCGGGTTGTTGGAACCGATCGATTTCGTCAGGAT
Organism: Polycladomyces subterraneus; assembly: GCF_030433435.1. Lineage (NCBI taxonomy): Bacteria > Bacillati > Bacillota > Bacilli > Caryophanales > Thermoactinomycetaceae > Polycladomyces > Polycladomyces subterraneus. The sequence goes on along the minus strand of NZ_JANRHH010000029.1, from coordinate 165,879 downwards.
GTCGCCTACGCCGGCCACGGTCAACACGTCACGTACCGGACCGCCGGCGATCACACCCGTACCTTCGGAAGCCGGCATCAACAGGACGCGGCCGGCACCGAATTTACCGGTGATTTCATGCGGAATCGTAGTACCCATCAACGGGACACGAATCATATTCTTCTTCGCGTCTTCGATCCCCTTCCGGATCGCTTCCGGTACTTCAGCGGCCTTACCGATCCCGGCACCGACCATGCCTTTGCCGTCACCGACGACGACCAGCGCGCTGAAGCTGAACCGGCGACCCCCCTTCACCACTTTGGCCACCCGGTTGATGCTGACCACTTTTTCAATCAGTTCGGTCGCAGCCGGTTCGTTTTTCATCGGTTTCCCTCCTTTGCTCAAAACTCGAGCCCTCCTTCCCGGGCACCTTCGGCCAGGGCTTTCACCCGTCCGTGATAGAGGTAACCCGCGCGGTCGAAGACCACTTTTTTGTATCCTTTTTCAATCGCCCGTTTCGCGATCAGTTCGCCGACTTTGCGCGCGGCTTCGACATTGCCGCCGTAGATCCCGAGTTCCTTGAATTCCGGATCCAAGGTGGAAGCGGAAGCCACCGTGTGACCGGCAACGTCATCGATCAGTTGCGCGTAGATGTTCTTGGCCGAGCGGAACACGTTCAAACGCGGACGCTCAGCCGTGCCGAACACTTTTTTCCGCACACGCAGATGACGCTTTTTCCGCTTTTGATTGCGGTCCACTTTGGTGATCACGCCGCATTCACTCCCTTCACGTTCCTAAGATTACTTACCGGTTTTACCCTCTTTACGCCGAATCCGTTCGTCAATATATTTGATCCCTTTGCCTTTATACGGCTCGGGTTCGCGAATGGCGCGAATGTTGGCCGCCACGGCACCCACGAGCTGTTTGTCGATCCCTTTGACCACGATTTGGTTTTGTGCCGGGACTTCCAGCTCGATGCCTTCCCGTTGTTCCACCTCAACCGGGTGGGAGTAACCGACATTAATAACGACCGTGTTGCCTTTTTTCTGGGCGCGGTAACCGACACCGACCAGCTCCAGAGTCTTGCTGAATCCGTTCGTTACCCCTTCGACCATGTTGGCCAAAAGGCTGCGGGTGGTTCCGTGCAACGCGCGATGATGGCGCTCATCGCTCGGCCGCTCCACCACCAGTTGGTTGTCTTCCAATTTGATCGTCATATCGGGGTGGAATGTCCGTTCCAACGTGCCTTTCGGTCCTTTGATGACCACGTGGCTTCCATTGATTGTCACTTCCACCCCGTTGGGGATGTCAATCGGTTTCTTGCCGATCCGCGACATACGTGTTCACCTCCATTCATTTCCGCCTATATTACCACACGTAGCAGATAACTTCGCCGCCCACCTTGGCTTGACGCGCTTCTTTGTCCGTCATGACCCCTTTCGAGGTGGACAAGATCGCAATGCCGAGACCGCGCAGTACACGCGGGATTTCGTTGTGCTTCGCGTAGACGCGCAAGCCCGGTTTGCTGATCCGCTTCAGCCCGGTGATGACGCGTTCATTGTTCTTGCCGTACTTCAAGAAGATCCGGATGATCCCTTGTTTTCCGTCCTCGATGTATTCCGCGTCGCGGATAAACCCTTCGCGCTTCAAAATTTCGCAGATCTCGCGCTTGATTTTGGAAGCAGGCACTTCCAAGCTCTCATGGCGAACCAAGTTCGCGTTGCGGATCCGTGTCAGCATGTCAGCAATCGGGTCTGTCATCACCATGCTCTTTCCCTCCTTCCACTTCCATTACCAGCTGGCTTTTTTCACGCCGGGAATCTGCCCTTTGTACGCCAATTCACGGAAGCAAATCCGGCAGAGGCGGAACTTGCGCATGACGGCGTGCGGCCGTCCGCACCGCTCACACCGGGTGTAGGCGCGCACTTTGAATTTCGGTTTGCGCTTCGCCTTGGCGATCATTGATTTCTTGGCCAACGGATCCCCCTCCTTTGCCGTTTAGTCACGTTCCGGTTTATTGTTTGCGAAAGGGCATACCCAATTGCGCGAGCAATTCACGGGCTTCTTCGTCCGTCTCGGCGGTGGTGACGATAATGACGTCCATCCCGCGCACTTTGTCCACTTTATCATAGTCGATTTCCGGGAAGATCAGCTGCTCTTTCAAACCGAGCGTGTAGTTGCCGCGACCGTCGAAGGATTTCGGAGACACGCCGCGGAAGTCACGCACGCGCGGTAGCGCCACGTTGAACAATTTGTCCAGGAAGTAATACATCCGATCGCCACGCAACGTCACTTTGCAACCGATCGGCATGCCTTCCCGCAATTTGAATCCTGCGATCGATTTTTTTGCCCGGGTAATCACCGGTTTCTGACCGGAAATCAAGGTGAGGTCTTCCACGGCGCCATCCAGCACTTTCGGATTTTGCACCGCTTCACCCACACCCATGTTGATCACCACTTTTTCCACTTTCGGCACCTGCATCGGCGAAGCATAGTTGAACTTCTTCATCAGGGCCGGGGTGATCTCTTCACGGTATTTCTGTTTGAGCCTGGGTGTTGCCAACAGAGGTCCCTCCCTTCCTCAATCCGTCCGTCATTTGTCGATAATTTCGCCGGATTTTTTGGCATAGCGTACTTTTCTCGGTTTGCCGTCTTTGCCTTCCACGAATTTGTATCCGATCCGGGTCGGCTCTTTTGTTTTCGGGTCTTCCAACATCAAGTTGGAAATGTGAATCGGCGCTTCTTTTTCAATGATACCGCCTTGCGGGTTATTCGGGGTCGGACGGCTGTGCTTCTTCACCATGTTGACCCCTTCCACCAACGCGCGTTGCTCTTTCGGAAACACTTTCAATACCCGACCTTTGGTGTACACTTTGTTTCCGTTTTTGTCGCGCGTCGGCGCTTCTTTCCCGCGCATCACGATCACGGTGTCTCCCGCTTTGATGTGCAATTTGTTCGGGCGCTTGGCGCTCATCTCGGCACCTCCTCACGTTGCGTTGGTTGGGTTACGCCACGCCGTCAGAGTACTTCCGGCGCCAGCGAGATGATTTTCATGAAGTCTTTTTCGCGCAATTCCCGGGCCACCGGTCCGAAAATCCGGGTACCGCGCGGGCTTTTGTCTTCCCTGATCACCACAGCGGCGTTTTCGTCAAAACGGATATAGGAACCATCGCTACGGCGAGTCGGACGAACCGTACGCACCACAACAGCTTTCACGACGTCCCCTTTCTTGACAACGCCACCGGGTGTTGCCTGTTTCACGGAAGCTACGATGATGTCACCGATCCCAGCGGATTTCCGTTTCGATCCGCCCAGCACTTTGATGCACATCAATTCTTTGGCTCCGGAGTTGTCAGCTACGCGCAGGCGGCTTTGCGGTTGAATCATCGGTTTCCCTCCTTCCCTTCGCTTCCCGAGCGTCAGATGATCACGGCTTCTTCGACGATCTCAACCAAACGCCAACGCTTCTCCTTTGAGAGCGGCCGCGTTTCCATGATTTTCACAATGTCGCCCACTTTGGCTTGGTTTTGCTCATCATGGGCTTTGAACTTTTTGGTGTATTTCACGCGCTTGCCGTACAGAGGATCCCGTTTGTAGGTCTCCACCGCCACGACAATCGTCTTATCCATCTTATCGCTGACCACTTTGCCGACGCGTACTTTCCGACGATTGCGCTCGGTCATGCCTGTTTCCTCCTTTCGATCCCCAGTTCGCGCTCCCGCAAAACGGTTTTCGCGCGGGCGATGTCTTTGCGAACCTGACGGATCCGGGCCGGGTTTTCCAATTGCCCAGTCGCTTTCTGGAACCGGAGGTTAAACAGTTCTTCCTTTAACTCACGCAGTTTTTGTTCGATTTCCGCGGTGGTCATGTCCATCAGCTCTTTCGCTTTCATTCGCTACCACCCGCTTCGTTCCGTTTTACGAATTTCGTTTTGATCGGCAGTTTGTGGGCCGCCAGCCGCATCGCTTCACGTGCGACTTCTTCCGGCACCCCTGCCAATTCAAACAAGATTTTACCCGGTTTGACGACGGCCACCCATTTTTCGGGCGAACCTTTACCGCTACCCATCCGCACCTCAAGCGGTTTTTGGGTTACCGGTTTGTCCGGGAAGATTTTGATCCAGACTTTCCCGCCCCGTTTGATGTAACGGGTCATGGCGACACGAGCTGCTTCGATTTGCCGGTTGGTGATCCATGCCGGCTCCAACGCCTGCAGACCGTATTCACCGAATGCCACTTCGGTACCGCCTTTGGCCCGGCCTTTCATCCGGCCGCGATGCTCTTTGCGGTACTTGGTGCGTTTCGGCATCAGCATCGTTTATTCGCCCCCTTCCGCGTCTCCTTTTTTCTTCTTGGGAAGCACTTCACCGCGATAAATCCACACTTTCACACCAATACGTCCGTAGGTCGTGTGCGCTTCAGCAAAACCGTAGTCGATATCCGCACGCAAGGTGTGAAGCGGCACCGTACCTTCGCTGTACCCTTCCGTACGCGCGATGTCCGCACCGCCCAGACGACCGCTCACTTGGGTGCGAATCCCTTTCGCGCCGGCGCGCAAGGTACGTTGGATCGCTTGTTTCATCGCACGGCGGAACGAAATACGGCGCTCCAGTTGTTGCGCGATATTTTCCGCCACCAGATAAGCGTCCAGTTCCGGATTTTTGATTTCGCTGATGTTGATGTGCACTTTTTTTCCGGTCAATTTGTTCAGCGCTTGACGCAATGCTTCGACTTCCGAACCGCCCTTACCAATCACCATCCCCGGTTTCGCGGTGTGAATGGTGATGTTGACGCGGTTGGCTGCCCGCTCAATCTCGATGCTCGAGACCGCGGCGTCTTTCATCCGTTTGCGAATGAACTCCCGAATCTTGATGTCCTCGTGCAACAGGTCGGCATAATCTTTCCCGGCAAACCATTTGGATTCCCAGTCACGGATGATGCCAACCCGCAAACCTACCGGGCTTACCTTTTGACCCACCGATTCATCCCTCCTTATTTCTCAGATACGACGACCGTGATGTGGCTGGTCCGTTTATTGATCCGGCTGGCACGTCCCTGTGCGCGCGGACGGTACCGTTTCATCGTGGGCCCTTCGTCCACGTACGCTTTTTCCACGACCAACCGCCGTACGTCCATGTTGTGATTGTGCTCAGCGTTCGCGACGGCGGACTTGAGCACTTTCTCGATGATCGGAGAAGCGGCGCGCGGGGTGAAACGCAGGATCGCCAACGCTTCCTCCACCGATTTGCCGCGGATCAAGTCAATTACCAAACGCGCTTTGCGAGGTGCAATCCGTACGTAACGAGCGACGGCTTTCGCTTGCATGTGACGACCTCCTCTCTCGCTAACCTAGCGCCTTCCTTACCGCTTCTTCGTTTTCTTGTCATCTCCCGCATGACCGCGGAAGGTGCGGGTCGGCACGAACTCACCCAGTTTGTGCCCCACCATGTCTTCCGTGATGTACACCGGTACGTGTTTGCGTCCGTCGTGCACGGCAATCGTGTGTCCGACGAATTCCGGGAAAATGGTGGAACGACGGGACCAGGTTTTGATCACGCGCTTCTCGTTCTTTTCGTTCAGCTCCCGCACTTTTTTCAACAGATGCTCATCCGCAAAGGGCCCTTTTTTCAGGCTGCGACCCATGCATCCAACCTCCCTTCCGGTAGGTGCTTATGACACAAAAAGCCGTTACTTCTTGCGACGACGGATGATGTATTTGTCCGAAGGCTTGTTTTTCTTCCGTGTTTTGTAGCCCAACGTCGGTTTACCCCACGGAGTGACCGGAGATTTCCGACCGATCGGAGCCTTACCTTCACCACCGCCGTGCGGGTGGTCACTCGGGTTCATCACGGAACCGCGCACCGTCGGGCGTTTGCCGAGCCAACGAGCACGTCCGGCTTTCCCGATCGTGATCAGCTCGTGATCCAGGTTACCCACTTGGCCGATCGTCGCGCGGCAGTTGATGTGAATCATCCGCATTTCGCCGGAGGTCAAACGCACGATGGCGTATTTGCCTTCTTTCCCCATCAATTGCGCTTGCGCACCAGCAGCACGGACCAATTGTCCGCCGCGTCCCGGCTTCAGCTCGATGTTGTGGATCACCGTACCGACCGGAATGTTGGCCAACGGCAGGGCGTTCCCCACTTTGATGTCCGCATCTGGACCGGACATGATTTCCTGACCCACTTTCAGGCCGTGCGGCGCCAAGATGTACCGTTTTTCACCGTCCGCATAATGAATGAGGGCGATGTTAGCTGAACGGTTCGGATCGTATTCGATCGTGGCAACGCGGCCGGGAATACCGTCTTTGTCGCGTTTGAAGTCGATGATCCGGTATTTCCGCTTGTGACCGCCGCCTTGGTGCCGGACCGTGATTTTCCCTTGGTTGTTACGGCCGGACTTTTTGGGCAAAGTAACAACAAGCGATTTTTCCGGTTTATCCGTCGTAATCTCCTCAAAAGTGGACACCGTCATTTGACGACGACCCGGAGAAGTCGGTTTAAAACGTTTGATGCCCATACCTCATTCCCTCCTTTTCCCTGGGCTTACACTTCGAACAGTTCGATGGGCTTGCTGTCAGCCGTCAGTTTCACGATCGCTTTTTTACGTTCAGGCGTGCGGCCGGTAAAACGACCATAGCGTTTTTTCTTGCCGCGAACACGCATCGTGTTCACTTTTTCCACTTTCACGCCGAAGATTTTTTCGACGGCTTGTTTGATCTCCGTTTTGTTGGCACGCAGATCCACTTCAAAGGCGTATTTCCGCTCTTCGTTCATCTCGGTCGATTTTTCCGTGATGATCGGACGACGGATGATGTCGCGCGGGTCTTTCACCGGCTGAACACCTCCTCCACCCGGGCAATGGCGTCCCGAGTCATGATGAGCTTGTCGTGGCTCAGTACATCCAGCACGTTGATACCATCTGCTTGGATGAACTTCACGCCGGGAATGTTGCGCGCGGACAAGGCCACGTTCTCATCAAATGCACCGCTGACAACCAGCGCTTTGCGGTCAGCGTTCAGGTTGTTGAGCACGCGAACCATTTCACGCGTTTTCGGTTGTTCCATTTTCAGATCGTCCAGCACGATGAGTTCGTTGTCCTTCACTTTCGCGGACAATGCGGATTTGATGGCCAGACGACGTACTTTTTTCGGCAATTTGTAAGCGTAGCTGCGCGGAGTCGGTCCGAACACCACGCCACCGCCCACCCACAGAGGCGAACGAATGCTTCCGTGACGCGCGCGCCCGGTACCTTTTTGCCGCCAGGGTTTCCGTCCACCGCCGCGTACGGCTGCACGGTTTTTCACCGCGTGGGTTCCCCGGCGCAGAGATGCCTGTTGCATCACAACGGCATCATGCAGAACGGCCTTGTTGGGCTCGATGCCGAAGATCGCTTCGGACAGTTCGATTTCCCCCACTTGGCTGCCGTTCATGTCGTATACTGCTACCTTGGGCATGTCGTCTCCCTCCTTCTCTGACATTCATTACCGGCTTTTTACCGCGGATTTCACGATCACATAGCTGTTACGCGGACCCGGAATCGACCCTTTGACCAACAGCAGGTTGTTTTCCGTGTCCACTTTCACGATTTCCAGGTTTTGAATCGTCACACGCTCGCCACCCATGCGTCCCGGGAGCGTTTGCCCCTTGAACACGCGGTTCGGCGCGATCGGACCCAAGGAACCGGGGCCCCGATGATAACGGGAACCGTGGCTCATCGGACCGCGAGCTTGGTTGTGCCGCTTAATGGCACCGGCAAATCCTTTCCCTTTCGACGTGCCGGTGACGTCCACGATTTCCCCTTCCTGAAACAAATCCACTTTGATTTCTTGGCCCAATTCGTATTCAGCCGGATTCATGCCGCGGATTTCGCGCACAAATTTTTTCGGCGTCGTGTTCGCTTTTTTCGCATGGCCGATTTCCGGCTTGTTGGCCCGATGCTCTTTTTTGTCTTCAAAACCCAATTGAACGGCTTCGTATCCGTCGGTGGCCACTTCTTTCTTTTGCAGAACCACGCACGGACCGGCCGCGATCACCGTAACGGGCACCACGGTACCATCGGCAGTGAACACCTGAGTCATCCCCAGTTTTTTGCCGAGAATCCCTTTCACGTCGCACACCTCCTACCACCGTGTTTCCTCTCTGATGCTGTATCACAATTTGATTTCGATATCCACGCCGGACGGCAGATCCAAACGCATCAAGGCATCCACCGTTTGCGGGGTGGGGTTGACGATGTCGATCAACCGTTTATGCGTGCGCATCTCGAATTGCTCGCGCGAGTCTTTGTACTTGTGCACCGCCCGCAGGATCGTGTAGACGGAACGTTCCGTCGGCAGCGGAATCGGACCGGATACGCCGGCACCCGTCCGTTTCGCCGTATCGACGATTTTCTCCGCCGATTGATCCAGAATGCGGTGGTCGTACGCTTTGAGCCGGATGCGAATCTTTTGTTTTGCCATGGATACCCCTCCTTTTCGCCCATTTTGCAAATGGACTTCTCCGCGAAAATTTCCCGCCCCGGCCATGGCAAAGGGGCCGGGTGTGTCGGCAACCTTCCGCATCATCGCTGTCCACGACCAACATTCCCTATTATAATGAATTCATCAGGCCGATGCAAGGAAAACCGTGATTTTTTCTAGGTTCTCCTCTTTCGTGTGATCAGCGACTGGGATATGGCTGTTTTCACGGGAAATCATTGCTGGAAAAGATCTGTGAATGACCGGACACGCCATCGGCAGACCATACTTGGCTGCATCTGATCCATACCGTTTCTTTGTTCCCAACTCGTGTCATCATTGGTGAAACCTTTGCGACCGCATTGAACAAAAAACGCTAAGACACCTACAAATGTGTTTGCTAGAATAATGTCCTTGAATGATTCAAGTTGATGTCAAAGATCATGGGCTCTGATTTCCCGACCAGCATATCAATTCATGAATCACACTTCGTTTCAAGTTTCGCACGTTTCTGCTCACCAGAAATAAAAACCCTCCGGGAATTTCCCCGGAGGGTTTGTCCCATCCCCGCGCTTATTAGCCGAGGATTTTGGACACGGCACCGGCACCCACGGTGCGTCCACCTTCGCGGATCGCGAAACGGGTACCTTCTTCGATCGCGATCGGAGCGATCAGTTCCACTTCCATTTTGATGTTGTCACCAGGCATCACCATTTCGGTGCCTTCCGGCAGTTTGATGACGCCGGTCACGTCCGTGGTCCGGAAGTAGAACTGCGGACGATAACCGTTGAAGAACGGGGTGTGACGGCCGCCCTCTTCTTTGGTCAGAATGTATACTTGGGCTTCGAATTTGGTGTGCGGGTTCACGCTGCCAGGTTTGGCCAACACTTGACCGCGCTCAACTTCTGTCCGGTCAACACCGCGCAGCAGGGCACCGATGTTGTCCCCGGCTTCAGCCACATCCAGCAGCTTGCGGAACATTTCCACGCCGGTAACAACCGTTTTCTTGGTTTCGTCAGCCAGACCCACGATTTCCACTTCGTCGCCAACTTTAATGGTACCGCGTTCCACACGACCGGTGGCCACCGTACCACGACCGGTGATGGAGAACACGTCCTCGACCGGCATCAGGAACGGTTTGTCTTTGTCACGTTCCGGGGTCGGGATGTACTCGTCAACGGCTTTCATCAGTTCGAGAATGGCATCGGCCCACTCGCTGTCCGGGTTTTCCAGCGCTTTCAGAGCGGAACCTTTCACAACCGGGATTTCGTCGCCCGGGAATTCGTACTCGGACAACAGGTCGCGCACTTCCATTTCCACCAGTTCAAGCAGCTCTTCGTCGTCTACCATGTCCACTTTGTTCAAGAACACGACGATGTACGGAACGCCGACCTGACGGGACAGCAGGATGTGCTCCCGGGTTTGCGGCATCGGACCATCCGCAGCGGACACTACGAGGATCGCACCGTCCATTTGGGCCGCACCGGTGATCATGTTTTTCACGTAGTCAGCGTGACCCGGGCAGTCCACGTGCGCATAGTGACGGTTTTCGGTTTCATATTCCACGTGAGCCGTGGAGATCGTGATGCCCCGTTCTTTTTCTTCCGGAGCTTTGTCGATTTGGTCGTAAGCAGTTGCCACAGCGCCACCGGTTTTTGCCAAAACGGTGGTGATAGCGGCGGTCAACGTGGTTTTACCGTGGTCAACGTGACCGATCGTACCAATGTTGACGTGCGGTTTCGTACGCTCGAATTTGGCTTTGGCCATTTTCGTGATCCTCCTTCAAATTTGCCATAAGTTTTTTAGATGTATGTGAGAAAGTCGGAGGCGAAATCATTCACATAAGTTCCGCCACTGACTTTCATGATGATACATCGCAGGCATGTGTGATTGCCGATAACGTTCCGCGGATCGCCGCCCCCCGTCTGTAGCTCCGTCGGCCAAGCCAGCGGATGAATCGCTCATCAGGGGGACGGCTTCCGCCCTATGATGAACGGTTGTCAACAACCGAGTGATTATTTACCTGCGTTTTTCGCGATAATCTCCTCCGCGATGTTTTTCGGCACTTCTTCATAGTGGTCGAATTGCATCGTGAAGGTACCGCGTCCTTGCGTCTTGGACCGCAGGGTGGTCGCATAACCGAACATTTCAGCCAGCGGCACCATACCACGAATCACTTGCGCGTTACCGCGCGCTTCCATGCCCTCGACGCGACCGCGGCGGGAGTTGATGTCACCCATGATGTCACCCATATATTCTTCCGGAACGACCACTTCCACTTTCATGATCGGCTCCAGAAGCACCGGGTCACATTTGTCCTTAGCCGCTTTTAAGGCAAGAGAGCCGGCGATCTTGAAGGCCATTTCCGAGGAGTCGACATCGTGGTACGAACCATCGAAGATGGTCGCTTTGATGTCCACCATCGGATATCCTGCCAACACGCCATTTTGCATGGCTTCTTCGATACCCGCCTGCACGGCCGGGATGTATTCTTTCGGCACCACACCGCCGACGATTTTGTTTTCGAATACGAAACCGGAGCCTTCCGGCAGCGGTTCGAATTCGATCCAGACGTGACCGTATTGACCGCGTCCACCCGTTTGCCGGATGAATTTCCCTTCCACTTTGGCCGATTTGCGGAAGGTTTCTTTGTAAGCCACTTGCGGTTTACCCACTTTGGCTTCCACTTTAAACTCGCGGCGCAGACGGTCCACGATGATGTCGAGGTGCAGCTCGCCCATACCGGAGATGATGGTTTGTCCCGTCTCTTCGTCAGTATGGGTGCGGAACGTCGGATCTTCCTCAGCCAGTTTGGCCAGCGCCATCGCCATCTTGTCTTGGTCCGCTTTGGATTGCGGCTCGATGGCGATCGAGATCACCGGTTCCGGGAAGACCATGGATTCCAGGATAATCGGGTGTTTCTCATCGCACAAGGTGTCCCCGGTCGTCGTGTCTTTCAGGCCGACCGCGGCCGCAATGTCACCGGCATATACGGTGCTGATCTCTTCACGGTGGTTAGCGTGCATTTGCAGAATCCGACCGATCCGCTCACGCTTGCCTTTGGTGGAGTTCAGTACGTAGGAACCGGAGTTAAGTGTACCCGAATACACCCGGAAGAAGGTGAGTTTTCCGACGTAGGGGTCGGACATGATCTTGAACGCCAGTGCAGCGAACGGTTCGTTATCGCCCGATTTCCGGGTCGCTTCCGTTCCGTCCGGCAGTTCGCCGCGAATATCCGGCACGTCCACCGGAGACGGCAGATATGCGACGACTGCATCCAGGAGCATTTGAACCCCTTTGTTTTTGTACGAGGAACCGCACAGTACCGGAGTGATTTTCACTTCACAGGTACCTTTCCGCAAAGCGGCCACGATTTCCTCTTCGGTAATTTCTTCCCCTTCGAGGTATTTCATCATCAGTTCCTCGTCAATCTCCGCGACGGCTTCCAAGAGAGCGGTACGGTATTCTTCCGCTTTCTCCTTGTACTCGTCGGGGATTTCGCGCGCTTCCGTCTGTGTACCCAGATCGTCCAGGTAGTAGTACGCGCAGTTTTTGACGAGGTCGATGATACCTTCGAAGGTATCTTCGGCACCGATCGGCAACTGAATCGGCACGGCGTTGGCTTGCAGGCGTTCCCGCATTTGTTCCACCGCACCGTAGAAGTCAGCGCCAACGATGTCCATTTTGTTCACGTAGGCGATCCGCGGTACGCCATATTTGTCAGCTTGCCGCCACACAGTTTCCGATTGCGGCTCTACGCCACCCTTGGCGCAGAACACCCCAACCGCTCCATCCAATACGCGCAGGGATCGTTCCACTTCGACCGTAAAATCCACGTGACCCGGAGTGTCGATGATGTTGATCCGGTGTCCTTTCCACTGGCAGGTCGTCGCCGCGGAAGTGATAGTGATCCCGCGTTCTTGTTCTTGCTCCATCCAGTCCATGGTGGCCGCGCCTTCGTGTACTTCCCCGATTTTGTGCACGCGGCCGGTGTAGAACAAGATCCGCTCAGTGGTCGTGGTTTTACCGGCGTCGATGTGAGCCATGATCCCGATATTCCGCGTTTTCTCCAAGGAGAACTCACGTGCCATCGGAAATGTCTCCTTTCGTGTTCAAGCAGTCCGCTTACCAGCGGTAGTGAGCAAATGCACGGTTGGCTTCCGCCATCCGGTGCGTGTCTTCTTTCTTCTTCACAGCCGCGCCGGTGTTGTTCGCCGCGTCCATGATTTCGTTGGCCAGACGCTCCTGCATCGTTTTTTCACCACGCAAGCGTGCGTAGCTGACCAACCAACGCAGCCCCAAACTCGTGCGCCGTTCCGGTTTCACTTCCACCGGCACTTGGTAGTTGGCGCCCCCAACCCGGCGGGCTTTCACTTCCAAGACCGGCATCACGTTTTTCAGGGCTTGTTCAAACACTTCCATCGGATCTTTGCCCGTACGCTCGCGAATGATGTCAAACGCTTCGTACAGGATTTTTTGTGCCTTCCCCTTTTTCCCGTCGTACATCAGCCGGTTGATCAAGCGCGTCACCAGTTTGCTGTTGTAAATCGGATCCGGGAGGGCATCACGGCGAGGCACTGGTCCCTTACGAGGCATGCTGATCCCTCCTTTGCATCATGTATCTGCAACCGTTACTTCTTCGGCCGTTTGGCTCCATACTTGGAGCGGCCCTGCATCCGGTTCTGCACGCCAGCCGTATCCAACGCGCCGCGCACGATGTGGTAGCGCACACCCGGCAGGTCTTTCACCCGTCCGCCGCGCACCAACACGACGGAGTGTTCTTGCAGGTTGTGACCGATCCCCGGAATGTAGGCGGTCACTTCAATGCCGTTGGTCAAGCGCACACGGGCGTACTTCCGCAGTGCCGAGTTCGGCTTTTTCGGGGTCATGGTTCCCACACGGGTGCAAACACCCCGTTTTTGCGGAGAGCTTTGCTTGATCAACTCTTTGCGGAAGCTATTGTAGCCGTATTGCAGCGCCGGAGATTTGGATTTGGTCTTTTTCTGCTTCCGACCTTTCCGTACCAGTTGGTTAATCGTGGGCATCCTGGTCCACCTCCTCTTGATTCGGTGTTTCGCAAGACCACAGAGCCGGGCGGCTCATTAAAAAGCAAGGAACACGAACGACTTTCACATGCATGATTGAACCGCGTTCCGTTTCATTGCCGGTACGCGGTCATCTATCTTGTCGTTCCTTATTTACTTCAGGATCGCAACCGCGGCCGCGCCGACTTCGATTCCGCATGCTTTTCCGAGTTCGCGCATGGAATCGACATAATTAACGGCGATACCCCGATCGCGGCACATCGAGATGATGGGTGTTGTCACCTTGGCGTCGGCATCCTTCGCCACGATCACCTCTTGTGCCTTTCCTTGCTCAATCGCTTTTTTGGTCTGCTTGGTACCGATCACCATGTTGGTCGCTTGTTTCACTTTTTCATAAAGCACTATAAAGCCCTCCAAAGTGAAATTTACCAAGCACACGGAGATATATTACCACCTGGATCAGAGGATGTCAATAAGGGATGGGGCGGGCGATTTTCCCACATGTGCCCGCCCGAACCCACCAAGGCGAATCTGGAAAACGTTTGAGTAAGGTCCAGAACAGCCGCCTTCTATCTCCGCTTTGAACCTGAAGCGCACGGAAGGAAAAGTACGCTCCGCATAGAGACGTTGCCCGCAAATGAAATCGGCTCAGGTGAGAGAGGACTTTCGCCCCCCCCTCACTGTTTGCGGGCAACCTGCCCTCTTGCTCCCATTTTCGCAAGGATTAGGTTCGCTCGCAGGATTTCTACCAACGCATAATCGGACATCTCTCAGTCGACCGTGACGGCTTCCTTTGTCCCCGCGTCTTCTTCGGCACCCTGACCTTTTACATTCAATTTCAAGGAACGGTAACGGGCCATACCGGTACCCGCCGGGATCAGCTTCCCGATGATCACGTTCTCCTTCAACCCGAGCAAACGGTCCACTTTGCCCTTGATGGCCGCATCCGTCAACACGCGGGTCGTCTCTTGGAACGAAGCTGCCGACAGGAACGATTCGGTTTCCAGCGACGCTTTCGTGATCCCCAGGAGAACCGGCCGTGCAACAGCAGGTTCACCGCCGTTCAACAGCACTTTTTTGTTCGCTTCTTCGTATTCGTGCAAATCCACGTACGAACCGGGCAATAGGTCGGTGTCGCCGGCATCGGTGATGCGCACCTTGCGCAACATCTGCCTTATCATCACTTCCACGTGCTTATCGTTGATCTCCACACCTTGCATCCGGTATACCTTCTGTACCTCGGCCAGCAGGTATTCCTGCACGCCCCGCACACCACGAATCCGGAGCAGGTCTTTCGGATCAACGGATCCCTCCGTCAGCACATCGCCCGCTTGCACGGTATCGCCGACAGCCACGGAGATGCGGGAACCAAACGGCACTTGATACACTTTGGTCTCCACGTCGCCTTTGATCTCGATTTCGCGGCGATCCTTCACTTCGCGGATGTCCACGACTTCCCCGTCGATCTCGGTAATAACGGCTTGCCCTTTCGGATTGCGCGCTTCAAACAGCTCTTGAATCCGCGGCAAACCTTGGGTGATGTCGTCTCCAGCCACGCCGCCGGTGTGGAAAGTCCGCATGGTCAACTGGGTACCCGGTTCCCCGATCGACTGCGCGGCGATGATTCCGACCGCTTCGCCGATCTCCACCTGCGTGCCCAGTGCCAGGTTGCGTCCGTAACAACGTTTGCAGACGCCATGGTTGGTACGGCAGGTGAGCACCGAACGAATTTCCACTTCCTTGATACCGGCCTCAACAATCTTGTTGGCGATCACTTCGTCGATCATCTGGTTGGGTTCGACGATCACTTCGCCCGTTTCCGGATGGCGGATCGTTTTGAACGCCACCCGGCCGACGATCCGGTCGTACAGTTCCTCGATCACTTCGTTGCCTTCCTGAATCGTGCGCACGGTCAAACCTTTGTCCGTACCGCAATCCTCTTCGCGAACGATGACATCTTGCGCCACGTCGACCAAGCGGCGGGTGAGGTATCCCGAGTCTGCAGTCCGAAGCGCCGTATCCGCCAATCCTTTCCGCGCTCCGTGAGTGGAGATGAAGTACTCCAACACGGTCAATCCTTCACGGAAGTTGGATTTGATGGGCAACTCGATGATCCGACCCGACGGGTTGGCCATCAGACCCCGCATCCCGGCGAGCTGAGTAATCTGAGAGACGTTCCCCCGCGCACCCGAGTTGGCCATCATATAGATCGGGTTAAATTTGCCAAGCTTCTTCATCAAGATATTCGTGATGTCATCCTTGGCTTGGCTCCAGATCGAGATCACCCGGTTATACCGCTCTTCGTCCGTAATCAGACCGCGGCGGTACTGCTTCAACACGGCCTGTACCTTTTCTTCCGCTTCATTCAGGATATCCTGTTTCTCTTCCGGCACCACCACGTCAGACACCGCCATCGTGATCCCGGCTTTGGTCGAATATTTGAAGCCGAGCTCCTTGATATTGTCGAGGATGATCGCGGTTTGCGTGGTACCGAACCGGCGGAAGCACTCGGCGATGAGCGTGCCGAGATACCCTTTTTTCACGGCACCGGGATCCGGCAGTTGCCGGATGAACTCCGGAATGTTGACGCCTTTTTCGAAGATGAAGTACCGATCCGGCGTGCCTTTCAAGTTCGCTTTGGTCGGTTCGTTGATATACGGGAATTCTTTCGGGAAAATCTCGTTGAAAATAATCTTCCCGACCGTCGTCACCAACAAGGCGTTTTGTTGTTTTTCCGTAAAGGATGTTTTGTTCAAGCTCCGTGCCGGAATGACAATCCGCGAGTGCAGGGTGACATACCCTTGTTGATAGGCGTTGATCGCTTCACCCGGCGTGGCGAAGACGCGACCTTCGCCCTTTTCGCCCTCTTTTTCGAGAGTGAGGTAATACGACCCCAACACCATGTCCTGCGACGGCGTGACGACCGGTTTTCCGTCTTTGGGGTTCAGGATGTTCTGCGCCGCCAGCATCAGGATGCGTGCCTCCGCTTGCGCTTCCGCGGACAACGGCACGTGGACGGCCATCTGGTCCCCATCGAAGTCAGCGTTGTACGCCGTACAGACGAGCGGATGCAGTTTGATGGCGCGTCCTTCTACCAAGACCGGCTCAAACGCCTGAATTCCCAACCGGTGCAATGTCGGCGCCCGGTTCAGCAGGACGGGATGTTCTTTGATCACTTCCTCCAGAACATCCCACACTTCCGGATGCACGCGCTCCACTTTTCGTTTCGCGCTTTTGATGTTGTGAGCCAGTCCTTTGGCCACCAACTCTTTCATCACGAACGGTTTGAACAGCTCCAGTGCCATTTCCTTCGGCAGGCCGCACTGATACATTTTCAGGTTAGGCCCCACCACGATCACGGAACGGCCGGAGTAGTCCACCCGTTTACCAAGCAGGTTTTGACGGAACCGCCCTTGTTTCCCTTTCAACATGTGCGAAAGAGATTTGAGCGGCCGGTTACCGGGGCCTGTCACCGGACGACCGCGGCGTCCGTTATCGATCAGCGCATCCACAGCCTCTTGCAACATCCGCTTCTCGTTTTGCACGATGATGTCCGGAGCACCCAGGTCCAACAGCCGTTTCAGCCGGTTGTTCCGGTTGATCACGCGACGGTACAGGTCGTTCAGGTCGGACGTGGCGAAACGTCCGCCGTCCAGCTGGACCATCGGCCGCAATTCCGGCGGAATGACCGGCAACACGTCCAAGATCATCCACTCAGGCCGGTTCCCGGAGTTGCGGAACGCCTCCAGCACTTCCAACCGCTTGATCGCCCGGTTGCGGCGTTGTCCTTGCGCTGTCTGGATTTCTTCCTTCAGTGCTTCGACCTCTTTGTCCAGATCGATCTCCTGCAGGAGGCGCTTGATCGCTTCCGCCCCCATCATCGCCGTGAAGGCGTTGCCGTACTTCTCACGATATGCACGGTACTCTTTTTCGGAAAGCAATTGCTTTTTCTCCAGCGGCGTCGGTCCTGGATCCACCACCACGTAGGAGGCGAAATAGATCACTTCCTCCAGTGCGCGGGGCGACATGTCCAGCACCAACCCCATACGGCTGGGGATCCCCTTAAAGTACCAAATGTGGGAGACGGGTGCGGCGAGCTCAATGTGACCCATCCGCTCACGCCGCACTTTGGACCGCGTCACTTCCACACCGCATCGATCGCAGACGACGCCTTTATACCGGACGCGTTTGTATTTGCCGCAATGACACTCCCAGTCCTTGGTCGGACCGAAGATTTTCTCGCAGAACAACCCTTCCTTCTCGGGTTTCAGCGTCCGGTAGTTGATCGTTTCCGGCTTTTTCACCTCACCACGAGACCAGGAGCGAATTTTATCCGGAGAGGCCAGGCCGATTTTCATGAATTCAAAGTTGTTGACATCGAGCACAGGGCATTCCTCCCTCAGGATCATCCCATATCACGCCGGATTTTCTCCGCTCAAACCCACGGGATTCGGCGCGCTCACGACGACGAAGACTTCTTCTCGTCTTCCCCGCTGTCCAGATCGAATCCCAGCCTGTCGTTCGCTGGCTCGTCTTCCTCATCGATCTCCCGAATCTCGATTTCCTGCTCGTCTCCTGACAGGATCTTCACATCCATGCCGAGACTTTGCAGTTCCTTGATCAACACCTTGAACGATTCAGGCACACCGGGCTCCGGTACGTTCTCTCCCTTGACGATCGATTCGTAGGTTTTGACGCGACCAACCACGTCGTCCGATTTGACCGTCAGTATCTCTTGCAACGTGTAGGCGGCACCGTAAGCTTCGAGCGCCCACACCTCCATCTCTCCAAACCGCTGACCGCCGAACTGCGCTTTCCCGCCCAGCGGTTGTTGCGTGACCAACGAGTACGGACCGGTCGAACGCGCGTGAATCTTGTCGTCCACCATGTGGGCCAGCTTGATCATGTACATCACGCCCACGGTGACACGGTTTTCGAACGGCTCACCCGTGCGCCCGTCGTAAAGGACGGTTTTTCCGTCTTCGGGCAATCCCGCTTCTTTCAGCGTTTCGAACACATCCTGCTCCGTCGCACCGTCGAACACCGGTGTTGCCATGTGCAGGCCCATCGCTTTGGCCGCCATACCCAAGTGCACTTCCAGCACCTGACCGATGTTCATCCGGGACGGCACACCGAGCGGATTCAAAACAACTTCCACCGGGGTTCCGTCCGGCAAGAACGGCATGTCTTCCTCCGGCAGAACGCGAGCGATAACACCCTTGTTTCCGTGACGTCCCGCCATTTTGTCCCCTTCGGAAATCTTCCGCTTCTGCGCAATGTAGACGCGCACCAATTGGTTGACTCCCGGGGGCAGCTCATCGCCGTTTTCGCGAGTGAAGACCTTGACGTCAACGACGATTCCGTCCGTACCGTGCGGCACGCGCAAGGACGTATCCCGCACCTCGCGGGCCTTTTCCCCGAAGATGGCGTGAAGCAGCCGCTCTTCGGCCGTCAGTTCAGTCACACCTTTGGGTGTTACTTTACCGACAAGGATATCCCCCGCTTTGATTTCTGCTCCGATGCGGATGATGCCACGCTCATCCAAATTCTTGAGCGCATCTTCCCCGACGTTGGGGATGTCGCGGGTGATTTCCTCCGGCCCCAATTTGGTATCGCGGGCTTCACACTCGTATTCCTCAATGTGAATGGAGGTATAGACGTCCTCCTTCACTAACTTTTCGCTGAGCAAAATCGCGTCTTCGTAGTTGTACCCTTCCCATGTCATAAAGGCGACCAACACGTTGCGTCCCAACGCCAATTCCCCTTGTTCAGTGGAAGGACCATCAGCCAGCGTATCGCCTTTTTTCACGCGATCGCCCACCTTGACGATCGGGCGCTGGTTGATGCAGGTCCCTTGGTTGGAACGCTGGAACTTGATCAGTTTGTATTTGTCCAGGTCGCCTTTCACTAGCTTGCCGTCTACTTCTTCTTCGTGGCGGACCCAGATTTCGTCCGCGGTGACCCGCTCAACGACACCCGGACGCTTCGCCAGTACCATCACACCCGAGTCACGGGCAGCTTTGTATTCCATCCCCGTACCGATGAACGGCGCTTCCGGCTTCAACAGCGGCACGGCTTGACGCTGCATGTTGGATCCCATCAGCGCCCGGTTGGAGTCATCGTTCTCCAGGAACGGAATGCACGCCGTCGCGACGGAGACCACCTGTTTGGGCGATACGTCCATGAAGTCAACCCGCTCACGGGGAACGATCAAATGCTCGTCCTTGTAACGGACGATGATCTGCTCGTTGACGAAGCGCCCTTCTTCATCCAATTCCTCGTTGGCCTGTGCGATATAGTAGTTGTCCTCTTCGTCAGCCGTCAGATACACGATCTCGTCAGTCACCACGTGCGTATCGGGGTCCACTTTGCGGTAAGGCGTTTCGATAAACCCGTATTCGTTCACCCGTGCATAGGTAGACAACGAGTTGATCAGCCCGATGTTGGGACCCTCCGGCGTTTCAATCGGACACATCCGGCCGTAGTGCGAGTGGTGAACGTCCCGCACCTCGAAACCGGCACGTTCCCGGGTCAGCCCACCCGGTCCCAGCGCGGACAGACGCCGTTTGTGCGTCAGTTCGGCCAACGGGTTGGTCTGGTCCATGAATTGCGACAACTGGCTGCTGCCGAAGAATTCCTTGATCGATGCGATCACCGGACGGATGTTGATCAACGCCTGCGGTGTAATGGCATTGGCATCCTGAATCGACATCCGCTCGCGCACGACCCGTTCCATCCGGGACAAACCGATACGGAATTGGTTTTGCAACAGCTCGCCGACAGAACGCAAACGTCGGTTCCCCAAGTGGTCGATATCGTCCGTACTGCCCACACTGTGGAGCAGGTTGATAAAGTAGTTGATCGAGGCGACGATATCGGCCGGGGTAATGTGTTTCACCGACGAATCGACGTTGCCGTTGGAGATGACCTTGATCACCTTACCGTCTTCTACAGGAGAGAAGATCTTGACCGATTGCAGTCGTACAGTACCATCCTCCGGCACCCCACCGCGAACGGTATGCTCCTCCCAACCGAGACCATCTTCTTTCTCCAAAAGCGGCAGAATTTTGTTGAGCACCCGACGATCGATCACCTGCCCGGCTTCCGCGATGATCTCACCGGTTTCGGGATCGACTATCGGCTCGGCCAACCGTTGGTTGAGGAGGCGATTTTTGATATGCAGTTTCTTGTTCATCTTATAGCGACCCACACTCGCCAAATCATAGCGTTTGGGGTCGAAGAAGCGCGAATACAAGAGGCTCTTTGCGTTGTCCGCTGTCGGCGGTTCACCCGGACGCAAACGTTCGTAGATTTCGATCAGCGCTTTTTCCGTTGAACCCGTGTTGTCTTTGTCCAACGTGTTGCGCACATATTCGTCATCGCCCAAGAGATCCAAAATCTCGGCGTCGGTGCTGAAACCGAGGGCACGCAAAAGCACCGTCACAGGGATCTTCCGGGTACGGTCGATCCGAACATAGAGGATGTCTTTGGCGTCGGTTTCGTACTCGAGCCAAGCACCACGATTTGGAATAACTGTGGCGGTGTATGCAGGTTTTCCGTTTTTATCCACTTTGGTGCTATAGTAGACACTCGGCGAACGGACCAGCTGGCTAACGATGACCCGTTCGGCCCCGTTGATGATGAACGTTCCCGTTTCCGTCATCAGCGGGAAATCACCCATGAACACTTCCTGCTCCTTCACTTCGCCCGTCTCCTTGTTGATGAGACGCACTTTCACACGAAGCGGAGCGGCATAAGTAACATCCCGTTCCTTGCACTCTTCGACCGAATACTTGGGCTCACCCAGACTGTAGTCAATAAACTCCAAGACCAAGTTTCCGGTGAAATCTTCGATCGGCGAGATGTCCTGGAACATTTCGCGCAGTCCCTCTTCCAAGAACCACTGGTACGACCGTTGCTGAATCTCAATCAGGTTGGGCAGTTCCAGAACCTCGTTGATCCTCGCATAACTTCTGCGCTGTCGCCGACCATATTGGACAAGTTTGCCTGCCAAGCAAGTTCCCCCCTCGTACCCAGTCGATTGACGCGCGAATCAAACTGCAAAAAAAGAAAATGGGCGAGGACACCTCATTTTTCCAGCCACCAAGCGTCTATTTACCTATGTTAACCAATTGCTAGCGCCCTTAAACTGCTTGAAGGAAAATTTCCCTCGTACGCCTAAAAAAAGGTATACTACGCCCGACTAGTTTATTAGCATTTTATAACGATATCATAGACGGGATATTGTGTCAACACTCTCTTCCCTGTTCAGCTCGGAGAATCCAATACCCCTTTTTTTGTTTCGCCACATCCACCGATGCGAACAACCGGTTCAACTCGTCGCGCGCGGAAGCCGCCCCCTGTTTCTTGCGGATGACGACCCACAGCGTTCCGCTCGGTTTCAGATGGTCCCTCGCTTCCGCAAACAGCCGGTATACCACCTGTTTGCCAGCACGAATCGGCGGATTGATCAGCACGACATCAAAACGACGTTCCCCCGCCGCCTCGAATCCGTCACTGACGAGCGCCGTAACGCGGTCCGCCACACCGTTGATCTCCGCATTTTTTCGTGCCAGTGTCACAGCGCGGGCGTTGACATCCAACAAAACAGCCTGACTGTTCGGTACGGTCGCGACCACCGCGATGCCTATCGGTCCGTAGCCGCATCCGACGTCAGCAAACACGCTCGCTTCCGGCAACGCTGCCGTCTCAATCAACAAGCGGCTGCCGAAATCAACTCCCTTTTTGGAAAAAACACCAGCATCCGTCAGAAAACGAAATGACTGTCCCCGCAGTTCGGCGTGTATCTCCCGCACATCGTGAGCGGTATCCGGTTGTGAACTATAGTAATGTTCGGCCATGTGACGTTCCTCCTGATGAAAAAACAACCCGCCGGCCCACTTGCCGGCGGGTCAACCGGCGGGTGGTTACTTGAGTTCCACCTTCGCACCGGCTTCTTCCAGTTGGGATTTGATGTTTTCGGCTTCTTCTTTGGAGACGCCTTCTTTGACCGGGCTCGGCGCACCATCGACCAACGCTTTGGCTTCTTTCAGGCCGAGGCCGGTAATGCTGCGTACCACTTTGATAACGTTGATTTTGGAAGCACCCGCATCCGCCAGGATGACATCGAATTCGGTTTTTTCGGCAGCAGCATCCGCAGCAGCACCCGGAGCAGCAACAGCCACGGGAGCGGCAGCGGTCACGCCGAATTCTTCCTCGATCGCTTTCACCAATTCATTCAGTTCGAGCACGCTCATGCCTTTAATCGCTTCAATGATTTGCTCTTTGGTCATGCGAAACAACCTCCTTGTATCAGATCAAATGGAATTTGCAAGTGAAAATGGTTCCGGCTCATTGTGCCGGCAAACAGATTCGGTGCATCAGGCTTCCGCCGCTTCGCCCGCTTCTCCGTTTTTGTCGGCCACCGCTTTGACAGCCAGGGCAAAGTTCCGCATCGGCGCCTGCAATACGCTGAGCAACATGGACAAGAGCCCTTCGCGAGACGGCAGTTCCGCCAGCGCCTTCACTTCATCCAGGCTGACGATGCTGCCTTCTACCACGCCGCCTTTGATTTCCAGCGCTTCGTGGTCTTTGGCGAATTTGTGCAGGATCTTCGCCGGCGCTACCACATCATCGTAGCTGAATGCAATGGCGGTCGGCCCGGTCAGGGATTCGTTCAGCTCAGACAGGCCCACTTCTTCGGTCGCACGGCGGGTCAACGTGTTTTTCAACACCTTAAACTCGACGCCGGCTTCGCGCAACTGCTTCCGCAGCTCGGTCATTTCAGCGACGGTGAGACCGCGGTAATCCGTCAAAATCGTGCTTTTGCTGGTTTTCAGCTTTTCCACGATCTCCGCCACGACTTGTTTCTTCTTTTCGATCGCTTTGGACATCGTCACACCTCCTCGCAGGGATTGCAAACAAAAAAGCCTTCGCAGACACACGAAGGCCGGGAAAATCCTCTATCAATACGAATCGGAATCCCTACCTCGGCAGGATATTAAGCCGGCGGCACCTGCTGTCTACGGTAGAAGCGGGTGTTCAATTGTCAAGCAACCAAACAAACGCTTATAGCATAACCAATGGGTCCGACATTGTCAAGAACAGAACAAGTTTTTATCGGCCCATGAACCGTCCCGGGTTGATCGAGATGCCCGGTCCCATGGTGGAAGAAACGGTCACACTCTTCATGTATTGCCCTTTTGCCGCAGCCGGTTTGGCTTTGATCAGTGCTTCAGCCAGGGTTTGCAGGTTTTCCACCAGTTTCTCGACGTCAAAGGAAACCTTGCCGATCGGTGCATGAACGTTACCGGCTTTGTCGGCGCGGTATTCGATTTTACCGGCTTTGATCTCCTGAACCGCTTTGGCTACATCAAAGGTGACAGTTCCCGTTTTCGGGTTGGGCATCAAGCCTTTGGGACCCAGGATGCGGCCCAGTTTCCCGACTTGACCCATCATATCCGGGGTGGCCACCACCACGTCGAAATCGAACCAGCCTTGGCTCACTTTGTTGATCAGGTCTTCATCGCCCACATAGTCGGCACCGGCTTGTTCCGCCTCTTTGGCTTTCTCCCCTTTGGCGAAAACCAGCACCCGTTTGGTTTTTCCGGTACCATGCGGCAGAACCACGGCTCCGCGCACTTGTTGGTCCGCGCGTTTGGTGTCGATCCCCAGACGGAACGCCGCTTCCACCGTCTCATCGAATTTGGCCGAAGCCAGCTCTTTTACCAGTTGGAGCGCTTCGGTCGGATCGTATTGCTTTTCCCGGTCTACTTTTTTAATTGCTTCGAGATACTTTTTCCCATGCTTAGCCACGGTTGCTTCCTCCTTTCGTGGTCATAACGGATAATCCTCCCACTTGCAGCCATCACCCGTGGCGGCGACAACTGCGACAGATCCTCTATCCGATCAGTCTACGATTTCAATTCCCATGCTGCGGGCGGTACCTTCTACCATGCGCATCGCCGCTTCCACCGAAGCCGCGTTCAGATCAGGCATTTTCAGCTCGGCGATTTCGCGCACTTTGTCCCGCGTCACTTTGGCCACTTTCTTTTTATTCGGCTCACCGGAACCGGACTCTATGCCGGCCGCTTTTTTGAGCAACACGGCCGCCGGCGGGGTTTTGGTGATGAAGGTGAACGAACGGTCTTCATACACCGTGATCTCAACCGGAATGATCAGCCCCGCTTGGTCTGCGGTACGCGCGTTGAACTCTTTGCAGAATCCCATGATGTTGACCCCGGCTTGACCCAGCGCAGGACCGACCGGCGGCGCCGGGTTGGCTTTACCAGCGGGGATTTGCAGCTTGACCACTTTGATGACTTTTTTGGCCACGCCAACCAACCTCCTTACAAAAATGTGGTTCTTTCGGGTCGCACCCTCCCACGGAAAAAAGGTTCGCCCATCAACGGACGACCCCCGAACCCCCGAAGGGGATCCCAAAACATATACACTTTAACACAAACAGGTACCCGAGGGGAAGATGTGATCGCTTCAAATTTTCTCCACTTGGGCAAAGTCCAGCTCCACCGGAGTTTCGCGCCCAAACATGTTGACAAGCACTTTCAGCTTGCCCCGGCTCGCATCCACCTCTTCGATGGTTCCGACAAAATTCGCGAAAGGTCCTTCCTTGACTTTGACGTTATCATGGACGGCAAAGTCCACTTTGGGACGCGCCTCTTCCATCCCCATTTGACGCAGAATCGCATGCACTTCTTCCGGCATAAGGGGAGTGGGCTTGGAACCGGCTCCGGATGATCCGACGAACCCCGTGACTCCCGGCGTGTTGCGCACGACATACCAAGAGTCGTCCGTCATGATCATCTCCACAAGGACATATCCCGGAAAAACCTTGCGCTGGACGGTTTTCTTCTTGCCGTCCTTGTGCTCGATCTCTTCTTCAGTCGGAACGAGAACGCGGAAAATCTTGTCCTCCATATCCATCGAGCGCACGCGCTTTTCCAGGTTGGTTTTCACTTTGTTTTCGTAGCCGGAATAAGTGTGAACAACATACCAATTCTTCTCCATGATTCAGGGCCGAATCGCACCCTGTCCCCCCCTTATGGCGTAATTTCGACGACGCCGTCTCACCTTGTGAGCAATTCCAGCAAATGACCAATCACAAAGTCTACAGCCGCAAAGAAGAGGGTGAGAATCGTCACTGTCACGATGACGACCGTCGTATAGCTGATCAACTCTTGCCGGTTGGGCCAGCGCACCTTTTTCAGCTCGGCGATCCCGCTCCGGAAAAACTGGGCGGTGCCGGATATGCTTTTGGAAATACCGGAGCCGAGGCGACCTAGCAAACCCATGAGCGTCCCCCCAAATGTTTAAGCGATCAATCATTATTTGGTCTCGCGATGCACCTTGTGAGCGTTGCAGCGGGGGCAGTGTTTCCGGAACTCAAGACGATCCGGGTGTTTCCGCTTATTTTTGCTAGTGGTGTAGTTACGCTCCCCACACTCGGTGCAAGCCAACGTGATCGTGACCCGCATGTGACACACCTCCTTGCTTATGCCGACGGCCAAAACGGCCATAATGTACCGGAATATAACATACCCTATCCACTTTAGCACAAGGCCTGACGGGTGTCAAACAGGTCCCACTTGTTTCTCTCATTATAGACAAAATAAGTAAAAGCCAAAACTGGCGCTGTCTATAACCCATCTTCTAGGTTTCGTCTGATATGATCTGTCTCGATTCCCCGCTTGTTGCCTAAAAAAAGACCCCGCGTCTGTCGACGGGGTTTTACAATTTTTTTACACAGTCAAGAGGATTTTGGGGGTTTCTGTCGAATAACTACCACATGACATCGCACTTCCCGCAAGGGGGGCGGGAAGCGGCGGTTCAGCGTTACAGGGTGACTTCGCGTACTTCCAGGTATCGTTCCAGTTTGCGTTTGACGCGTTGCAAGGCATTGTCGATTGACTTGACGTGTCGATTCAAGTCAACCGCGATTTCCTGATACGAGCGGCCGTCCAGGTAGAGCATCAATACCTGCCGTTCCAATTCACTCAGGATTTGTGACATTTTATCCTCTATGTCATCGTATTCTTCCTGGTTGATGTACAACTCCTCCGGATCGGACACCCGGCCGCCGGTCAGGATATCCATGAGCGTTCTGTCCGAGTCTTCGTCATAGATGGGCTTGTCCAACGACACATAAGAGTTCAGCGGAATGTGTTTCTGACGCGTCGCCGTCTTGATGGCCGTGATTATCTGCCGCGTGATGCACAGTTCCGCAAACGCCTTGAACGAGGCAAGCTTGTCCCCGCGAAAGTCGCGAATCGCTTTGTAAAGGCCAATCATCCCTTCCTGCACGATGTCCTCATGATCGGCGCCGATCAAAAAGTATGAGCGCGCCTTGGCACGGACGAAATTTTTATACTTGTGGATCAAATACTCCAACGCCCCACTGTCCCCCATCCGCACACCGTCCACCAGCTGTTCATCGGTCATCGTTTCATAGTTCACCGTGTCCCGTACACTGGTTTGAAGGTTTGCGCTCACTCTCATCCCTCCGACCACGTTTGCTGGAAAGCCCAGGGTAAACTTATTATATCTGACTTGCAACAAAAACGTCAAATTTTCCCCTATTTTTTCCTTCTCCAACCTTCTAATTTGCGCCATATTTCCGCCTTTAGCCCCTGTCCCAGCGTGGGCCTTTTGAGAGGGTGCCGTTCCTGCATTTCCCGGGTCGCCTCCTGCTTGGCACTTCTCATCTCGCGCAACAGTTCACGTGCACTGATTCGATACGCCCCTTGTCCGAAGATCAGGCGTTGTTCCAGGTAGTCGGACGTGGCCACATAGATTCGTCGATGTTCTCCACTCAATTTGCGCACCAGTTTTTCGATACATTCATCCGCCGTCTCATGCTGTTTGGTGTAATGAATGGTGATTTTCTGCTCCAACAGCTTGGCACCCGCTCCCGGAACCCGATGCGCATCAAAAACCAGGACAACTTTTCTCCCCGACAGCGACTGATATTCGGACAACGCACGTACAAGCCTGTCTCGCGCCTCTTCCAGGGAATCGCCCAACCATTCCACGTCGGGCTGGGCGCCAATCACATTGTAACCGTCGACTATCAGCCACTCTTCCATGCTGTTCCCCCGCTATCGGCGCCGTGTGCGAAATACCTCGTACATCATCAAACCGGCAGCGACTGACGCATTGAGAGAAGCCACCCGCCCGGCCATCGGCAACTGCACCAGGTAATCGCATTTCTCTTTCATCAATCGGCTAATCCCTTGTCCCTCATTCCCTATAACGAGCGCGACGGGAACAGTGTAGTCAATCTCGTCGAAAGAATGCGCTGCCGAGGCGTCCGCACCCACAATCCACAATCCTGCTTCCTTCAGCTCTTCCACCATCCGGTTCAGATTGGTGACGCGGGCCACTGGTACATACTCGATCGCGCCGGCAGACGTTTTGGCCACCACCTTCGTAAGCCCGACCGCTCGCCGTTTGGGTATGATCACGCCATGGACGCCGGCCGCATCCGCCGTGCGCAAAATAGAGCCCAGGTTGTGGGGATCTTCGATGCCGTCCAACAACACAAAAAACGGGGGTTCATTACGGGATTGCGCACGCTCGAACAGCTCATCCACCGATGCGTAACGATAAGCGGTTACCAGAGCGAGTACCCCCTGATGATGACCACCGTCCGCCAATTGGTCCAATCGGTTCCGAGGCGCATGCTGAACGGGAATCCCCCGTTCCTTTGCCACGCGGATCAGGGACTGGACACCCTTGCCTGCGCCTTCGGCGATTAGCACTTTTTCTATCTCCCTGCCCGCTTTCAGTGCTTCATGCACGGATTGCCTCCCCATAATCCATTCTGTCTTCATCGTTCTCGCCTTCTTCCGTGTTTTGAAAGAATTGACCAAGGTGAACCATTTTCCCTCGCTCAAGAGAAAACGGTCACCCGGTTCTTGGTTCGTCGAATGACTAAGTGAATGGCCAATGAGTTTTGTCAGTCAGGTTTTCGCTGGCATGATTAACGTTGCAGCTTGATGGATTCACCAGACACGACTAGTCGGATGAACCATCCACATCCGATTGGGACATTTGGAACATCCGCTCCATCATCTCGGTCAACCGACCGATCTGTCCGGTGAGATACCAATAACCGACCAATGCTTCCAGTCCGGTACTCATACGGTATTGGGATACCGATGCCCGTTTGGGCACCCGTCCACTTTTCACATTGCGACCCCTGCGCCATACGGCCAACTCCTCTTCGGTCAGCATCGGTTCCCAATCGTGAAATGCCGCTGCTTGTGCCCCGGCCGATACATATCGTATCGCCGCTTGCTGCAGTTCCTGAGGCTTGACGATACCTTCAGTCAACAAATGATAACGGACATACAACTCATAAACGGCATCGCCCACATAGGCGAGCACCAACGGATTGAGCTGTTCGGGGGAACGGGGGAGCGGACGCCGGGTCATTCCAACCGAAAGTCCGCTCATTTTCTCCGCCACCGGACACCCTGCGGCGTATCTTCCAACAGGATCCCCATCGCAGCCAGCTGGTCGCGAATTGCGTCAGCCCGCGCAAAATCGCGGCGTTTTCTCGCCTTTTGGCGTTCTTCGATCAGGGCTTCGATTTCCCGATCCAATGTGTCTTCCCCCTCCAGCTCGATCAAGCCCAAAATCTCTCCCCCGAACGTGGTCATCCACTCCTTCAATGCTTCCAGTGTTCCCAGCGTCACAACCGGTTGGGCCACCGTCTCGTTCACCAGTTTGACTGCTTCAAACAACACACTTAGCGCATTGGCGGTGTTCATGTCGTCGTCCATAGCCGCCTCAAATTGCGCTGTCAACGTATTCAGCTGTTCCTTCACCGCAGGATCGGCGGACCCTTCCGTCGCCGCGGTCATTCGGTGTCGCAAGTTGAACCAGGCGTTGTCAATCCGTTCCAATCCGTTTTTCAGCTGATCTATCACTTCTTCACTGAACTGGATTGGGTTGCGGTAATGAGCCGAGATCAGGAAATAGCGGATCACCCGTGCCGGATATCGTTTCCGCAAATCATAAACCGTGACGATGTTTCCGAGCGACTTGGACATTTTTTCGCCGCCCATGTTGATAAACTCATTGTGCATCCAATAGCGGGCAAACGGTTTTCCCGTCAGCGCCTCGCTCTGCGCGATTTCGTTTTCGTGGTGCGGAAAACACAAGTCCTTGCCGCCGGCGTGGATATCGAGCGTTTCACCCAAATATTTGCGAGACATGACCGAGCACTCGATATGCCACCCGGGCCGTCCTTCTCCCCATGGACTATCCCATTTGATCTCACCTGGTTTGGCTTTTTTCCACAGGGCAAAATCAAGCGGGTGTTCCTTGCGCTCGTTCACCTCGATCCGCGCGCCCGCTTTCAGGTCGGCGATCGCCTGGTGAGACAATTTGCCGTAATCATCCTTCTTCAGCGCACGATAGTACACATCCCCGTCCCGTTCATAGGCCCAGCCCTTGTCGATCAATTCGCGAATCGCCTCAATCATATCCGGGATGTGTTCTGTCGCACGCGGATGCACATCCGCTCGGCGAACACCCAACGCATCCATATCTTCGAAATAGGCGCGGATGTAGCGCTCAGCAACCTCCGGAACGGTCGTTCCCTCTTCATTGGCCGTTCGAATCAGCTTGTCGTCCACATCGGTGAAGTTTTGCACGTACTTTACGTCATAGCCTTTGTATTGCAGGTAACGCCGTACCACATCGAAAAAAACGAACACCCGGGCGTTGCCGATGTGAATATAGTTGTAAACGGTCGGCCCGCACACGTACATGTTCACTTTGCCGGGCTGGACCGTCTCCAACGGTTCTTTTTTTCTAGTCAGCGTGTTGTATATTTGCACCGACATCGTGTTTATCTCCTCCTTCAGCTTCCCGCCCCTTTTTCAAGGCGTCCAATTCTTGACGCAGACGACGTATTTCCTCCTGCATCGAGCGAATCATATCCGCGACCGGATCAGGCAAATTGACGTGATCCAAATCGTTTGGAACCCGCTTGCCATTTTGGACGACGACGCGTCCGGGGACGCCCACGACGGTGGAATGGGGAGGCACTTCTCGCAACACGACCGAACCCGCTCCGATTTTGGAGCAGCGTCCAATCCGCATGGAACCCAATACTTTGGCTCCGGATGCGATCAACACGTGATCCTCGATCGTGGGATGGCGTTTTCCCTTTTCCTTGCCGGTCCCCCCCAATGTCACCCCTTGATAAATGGTGACGTAATCGCCGATTTCACACGTTTCACCGATCACGACACCCATGCCGTGATCAATGAACAACCCTTTACCGATTTTGGCGCCGGGATGGATTTCGATGCCTGTCAGAAAGCGGTTGAACTGCGAAATGATTCTCGCCAACAAAAACCATTTTCGCTTATAGAGTGCATGCGCGATCCGATGCATCCAAATCGCATGCAAACCGGAGTAAGTCAACACAACCTCCAGTGTGCTGCGCGCAGCCGGATCCCTGTCAAACACGGCTTGGATATCCGCCCGGATGACTTCCCGCATATCTTTCCAACGTTGAATCCAAGACATCTTGTTCCACCCCCTAAATAAAAAAGTCTCCGCAGCATGCGCTGCAGAGACGGTGTTTTTCCGCGGTTCCACTCTGCTTGGACGAATCCCGACCGGGATTCATCCCCCTCTGGTCCGTTAACGGCGGAAAGCCGGTCGCGCCTACTCCTCTCAGATCGAGTTTCAGGCAACAGCTCACGGGTGCATTTCCCGCGCGCTGTTCGCAGGACGCTTCCAGCCTCGGCGTCCCTCTCTGGAGCGAACCAGACATCGCGGTACTCTCCCGTTCATCGCTTTTATTATCATCATTTTCCTGGATGGAACCCTTTTCATATCCTTAAGAAGCTGATGATGGCCTATTCGTGTTTAGTTTAACACAGAGTGGTCCCACTGACGAGTGAAAGAAAACCTGTCCTGCGATCAGAAAAAGCAACCTGCTTTTCATTATCATATCCGATTTTCCATGAAGTGTTGCAGACGGGTGCGAACCGTTTCCGGACCGAGCAGCGACAAGGTTTCTCGCAGATCCGGGCCGTGCACTTCTCCTGTCACCGCGGCACGGATCGGCATGAACAGCTGCTTCCCTTTATAACCCGTCTCTTTTTGCACTTGTTTCAGCATCGCCTTGATGTCGTCCGGCGTCATCGCGTCTACATCCCCCAACTGTTTCAGGAACGCTTCGACCACTTCCGGAACGTGTTCTTGGGCGAGCACTTCTTTGGCCTCATCGGAATACGTTACCTCGGAGCGGAAGAACATCTCCGACAATTCCACGATTTGCGCCACGTAGTCCAACTGTTCCTGATACAATCCGACCAACCGCGTTACCCACGCCCGTTTTTCCTCGTCGAGCGGCAAGGTGATGCGCCCGGCTTTTTCCAGGTGCGGCAGGGCCAGCTCCGTGATTCGTTCAACCGGCGCCTGTTTGATGTAATGATTGTTCATCCATTTTAGTTTGCCGGTATCAAACACAGCTGGCGCTTTGGAGACACGATCCAGGGAAAAGCGCTCAATCAGCTCTTCCTTGCTGAAAATCTCTTCTTCCCCTTCCGGAGCCCAACCGAGCAAAACGATGAAGTTAATCAGGGCTTCGGGCAAATAGCCCAGTTCGCGGTATTGGTCGATAAACTGAATGATCGACTCGTCCCGTTTGCTCATCTTCTTGCCTTCCGGATTGAGGATCAGCGACACGTGAGCGAATTTCGGAGGTGTGAAGCCCATCGCCTCATACAACAAAATCTGCCGTGGCGTGTTGGACAAGTGCTCCTCTCCCCGTACCACATGGGTAATCTCCATCAGCGCGTCATCCACAGTCACGGCGAAGTTGTAGGTTGGCCGCCCGTCAGGACGCACCAGGATAAAATCTCCGATCCCGTCAGATTCAAATTGCACCCTGCCGCGCACTTCATCCTCCACGGTGATCGTGCGCCCTTCGGGTACGCGGAAACGAATACTGGGCTTACGCCCTTCCGCTTCCAGTTTGGCTCGTTCTTCCGGCGTGAGATGACGGCAACGGCCGGAGTATTTGGGTGCGACGCCGCGGGCCAGCTGAGCTTCCCGATCCCGCTCAAGCTCCTCCGGTGTGCAGTAGCAGGGATAGGCGTGCCCTTCCTCCAACAGCTTATCCAGATACCGCTTGTAGATGTCCAACCGTTCCATCGAGCGGTATGGGCCGTAAGGTCCCCCCACGTCGACACTCTCATCCCAGTCAATACCGAGCCATTTCAATCCCGCCAACTGTTTTTCCTCGGCGTCGGCCACGTTCCGTTCCACATCGGTGTCCTCAATGCGAACGATAAAGGAACCACCGTGTTTTTTCGCATATAAATAACTGAACAGAGCCGTTCGCGCCCCACCGATGTGCAAATGGCCCGTCGGGCTGGGCGCGTAACGCGTGCGTACCGTTTTTGCCATCTCGATCCACTCCCTCCTGCTCTCCTATCCCGTTCATCCTTGGCGCGCGATCAGACAGACAACAGCCATTGCCGCGATCCCTTCCCCCCGACCGGTGAAACCGAGCCGTTCGGTGGTGGTCGCTTTGATGTTCACCTGATTCGCGTCCGCCTCCAACAGGGTCGCCACCCGTTCGCGCATGGCCGGGATGTGCGGTGCCATTTTCGGCGCTTGAGCGATGATCGTGGCATCCACGTTTCCCAGCACATACCCTTTTTCCTTGGCCAGTTTCCACACGTCGCGTAGCAACACCGAACTGTCCGCATCCTTGTAAGTCGGGTCTGTGTCCGGGAAATGCTTACCGATATCCCCCTCGCCGAGCGCACCCAACACCGCATCGGTGATGGCGTGCAACAGCACGTCGGCGTCGGAATGGCCCAACAATCCCAGCGGATGTGGAATCCGCACACCCCCGATGATCAACGGACGTCCTTCAACCAATTGATGCACATCAAAACCTTGTCCGATGCGAATCATCTTTCTGTACCCCTCATTTTCCTGATCGCTTCCGCAATCGCCAGATCTTCGGGCGTGGTCAACTTGATGTTCTGATAATCCCCCATCACTACCCGGACGTCGATCCCCAACTCTTCCACCAGCATCGCATCGTCCGTTCCTGTCATCCCCTGTTCCAACGCCCGCTGATGGGCCTGTACCAACAGAGAACGGCGAAAAGCTTGGGGGGTCTGCACCGCCCACAACGATTGGCGATCCGGTGTGCGTTCCACGATGCCGGCGGGGTCCACCTGTTTGATCGTATCCTTGACCGGCACGGCCAAAATGGCCGCTCCGTGCAGGCGAACCACTTTTAGCAGCTCCGTGATGTGCCCGTGCGTGACAAACGGACGAGCGGCATCGTGTACCAGCACCCATTCGGTTTGCAAATGCTCCAGTCCTGATCGTACGCTATCCTGCCGTTCTTGTCCACCGATCGCAACCGCACTGATTTTTTCCAAGCCGTACTGCGCAACCATCTCCTCGACGCGCTGCACTTCTTCGGCACCGACCACCACGACGATCTCATCCACTTCCGGATGGGTTTCAAAGACCATCAACGTATGAATAAGTACGGGCTTGTCCCCCAACGGGAGAAATTGTTTGCTCTCTTTGGTTCCCATCCGCTTTCCCCGTCCGGCAGCCGGGATGATGACGCCTACGCTCAAACCAAAAATCCCCCTTCAGACACAGCATCGCCCGGCGGTTGTTTCACCGCGGGCGATGCGGTCACCCTCCATTGATCCGCTTTTATTATAGCGCACGTTCCAGCAGTTTCGGCTTGGCAAAAATCATCCGACCGGCGGACGTTTGCAAGACACTGGTCACCAGGACGTCAATCCGTTCACCGATGTACTCGCGGCCGCCTTCGATGACGATCATCGTGCCGTCATCCAGATAGGCGACACCTTGTCCATGCTCTTTTCCGTCCTTGATCACCTGAACGTTGATCTCTTCTCCCGGCAAGACAACCGGTTTGACCGCATTGGCCAGATCGTTGATGTTCAACACCTTTACG
This sequence comes from Polycladomyces subterraneus, assembly GCF_030433435.1. Lineage (NCBI taxonomy): Bacteria > Bacillati > Bacillota > Bacilli > Caryophanales > Thermoactinomycetaceae > Polycladomyces > Polycladomyces subterraneus. Next base: position 131,391 of record NZ_JANRHH010000029.1, on the reverse strand, counting down.
CCCTGCAATTCGCACACTTTATTCAGATTGAAGTCGTTGGTAACCACTTTCCCCGACAACACCTTGGCCAGCTTGACCAGTTTGCTGTCCACTTCGGACACTTCGTCAAAATCGCCCTCGTAGATCAGCACTTCCATACGAAGTTCCTTTTGGATCTTGTTCAATATGTCCAGACCGCGACGACCGCGGTTCCGCTTCAGCACGTCCGAAGAATCCGCTATATGTTGCAACTCCTCCAGCACGAAGCTGGGGATTACCAATGTTCCTTCCAGAAAACCGGTGCGGCAAATGTCAAAGATGCGACCATCGATGATCACACTGGTATCCAAGATTTTATGTTCAATATCCCGCGATTCTTTTTTCTTTTGATCCTTGCCTTGGCGACCCATCGTAAAAATGGATAAGAGTTCATCGCGCTTCTTGTAACCGACTCGGAACCCCAGATAACCCAACAACCCGGATACTAAAAACGGAAGGATCGACGAAATCCCAGGAATGGGCAGTTTGGACAATGGTGGTTCGATCAAAAATGCGACGATCAGTCCGAAGATGAGACCCAAGGCACCGAACAGGATGTCTGCGGCCGGTATTTTCACCAACCGTTCCTCGCTCCATTTGATCCATTGCACGACATTGGTTGAAAGCCATATCGCCGACAGATACAGGAGGAGCGCCCCCAAAACGGCTCCGATGTAATGTGGTGCGGGTACGTCGCCGAAATTCAGGGGGGATTGGCGAAGCATCGCAAACAGCGCGGGACCCAACGTGTACCCCAACGTTGCGCCGGTCAATGCAAAGGCGAGATGCACAAATCGCTTCAACATGGGGCTTCACCTCCTTCTTATTACCCATTATAGACAATCCTTCGAAATGAAAACCCGGTTCCTGGGATTTTATTGTGAACCTTTCAGCCGGAGGCATTTTCGGTTGAACAAACCAATTCATCAAGCAAAGAGAAAGCTTGTTCTTCACTCATTCCTTTGGCCAAAACCAATTCGCTGATCAATATCTGGCGGGCATTGTCCAACATCTTGCGTTCACCGGTGGATAATCCTTTTTCGTGATCTCTGAGCATCAAGCTTCTGACGACGTCTGCCACTTCGTAGATGTCCCCGCTTTTCATCTTGTCCATATTGGCGCGATATCGGCGATTCCAATTGGCCGTCAAACCCTTGTCCCGATTGCGCAACCGAGCGATGACACGCTCAACGGTCTCCTCATCCACCACTTCGCGCAATCCAATACTTTGCACATTGTTCATCGGGATCATCACTTTCATTTCCCCGATCGGCATACGCATGACATAGTACTTCTTGCGTTCACCGAGAATCTCTTTCTCTTCGATTGATTCGATGACGCCTGCGCCATGCATCGGATATACCACCTTGTCGCCGATGTTGAACAATCAACCCACCTCCAAAGGGCAATATCTATTTCCAAGATATCACATGCCTGGAGATATGTCAACAAATTTAAAATCATTATATTATCATACCTGACAAATTAGCGTCAATAGATTTTTTGACGTAAATGCCTTGTTTGAACAAATTGACACCTCGTTTCCCTGACGGCTATAATGGGCATAGACATTTTCCAAACGTTGCCTGATCCATCCGACATATCCAAGCTCAACGAAAGAGGTGAAAACGATGGGCGACAGCCGCCTGACCTCGTTTCAAATGCAGGTGTCGGACCTATTGTTGCGCCACCGCAGTTTTCTCGATGTGACCTCCAAATTCCAGGATTCCACCTCACGCGTCAACCGCGCGCTGATGAAGGCCGTAACGGAATGCGGATGCATCGAAGTCCACGCCGCTCGACAGCCATTGGACTATGAGGCTTCGATTTCTGAATTGAAGGACAGATTCAAGACACATTTATCCGGCTACTTGTGCGACCATTGTCAAGATGTGGTCAAAGCGGAGATGGGAAAACACCTATTCTATTTCACCGCCCTGTGCAATCTGCTGGAATTGCCCTTGGATGAGATCGTGGACCAGGAGGCGGACAAGCTGTCCACACTGGGGGTGTTCAACCTGCGATAATGTGGCTGGCCCAAAGGGATCCAACTTTTTTCTATTATTCAAAAATATCATAGAGCTGTGTGTATTATAATCAACGCGTTTTCCTCAAAAAAGGTTGCAAAACCATCACAACCGATAAAAAAAAGCCGCCAAGTAATCACTTGGCGGCCAGACAGCTGACGACGTTTCGTGAAGAGAATTCCTTGCAATTTTGGGTCGATCGTTTTCCTGCTAGTTCGCAGGAAAATGGTCACCCTCATTCTGATTCCCTTTGAACTTTTCCCTTTTGTTATTCCTCAACCGGCTCTTCCAAATCCTCTCTTCTCCGCTTCAGGATGGATTTTTTCATCAGTCCGTAAAAAGCATACAGAGCAAGCGGTACAAATACTACTTTGGGAAATTGCTCTGGGTATCGAACGGCGATAATTGCGACTAAAACCAACATCAGCGGAGCCATCCAAACAGAACTCCGCGGGATCCCGATTTTTTTAAAGTTGGGGTACTTGATTTGACTGATCATCAAATACGACAACAGCAACATGCCCAATACCAACATCGGACGCTGAACGAGGTCGCTGTACAGGGCCATCGTCGCCAATACGCCGCCCGCGGCCGTAATCGGCAAACCAATAAAATAGCCGGGAATCCCCGGTTGCACGTTGAATCGGGCTAAACGCAACGCACCGCAAATGGGGAACACCGCGGTGATGATCCATCCCCAGATATCGTATTCCTTCAATACCGCTACATACATGATTAAAGCGGGGGCTACTCCGAAGGAGATGACATCAGACAGCGAATCCAGCTCTTTGCCGAACTCGCTTTGCGTGTTGAGCATGCGGGCCACTCGGCCGTCCAAACCATCCAACAACATACCGATAATGACCATGATCGCAGCATATTGCCACTCGCTCTGAACCGCGAGGATGATCGATATAATTCCTAAAAATAAGTTCCCGATGGTAAAAAAGCTGGGCAATGCTCTGGCAAACATAGAAGGGAACCCCCCAAATCCTTTAAAATGCCGTTTCCGCCAACGATAAAAACGTCATCTCCCTTCATATTGGCAGGTTTTGTTGTGGTTTCATTCTAGGTTATTTAGATATGTCTGTCAATAAAGACCTGCTCCTGAATGCGCTTCAGCCCCTCCTTGATGGCCCGAGCTCGTACGTCCCCGATTCCCTCCACTTCGTCCAGCTCTTCGATCGTCGCCATCATCACGCGCGGCAACGAACCGAATTTGTCGATCAGCTTTTGGATAATGGGGGCGGGAAGACGTGGGATCTTGTTCAGGATTCTGTACCCTCGCGGGGAGACGGCCTCTTCCTGAATATTGATATTCGATGGATATCCCAAAATGCGTACAATGTTGCCGTGTTCCAACAATTCATCCGCAGACAGTTCCTTCAGTTCCTTCAACACGTCTTCCGGCGAGATTTTACGCGGGTCATAACAATAATCCTTGATCAGCCGATACGCTTCGTCTTCAACATTGGCCACCAGCTCTTCCATCTGCATGCTGATCAGACGGCCTTCCGTCCCCAGCTCATTGATGTAGGTCTGGATTTCGCTCTTGATCCGCAAAACCATCTCGATCCGCTGGATTACCATGGCTACTTCGTTTAACGTAACCAACTCTTCAAATTCCAATGCACTTAGGTTGGTCGTCGATTGGTCCAATACGGATTTGTACTTCTCCAGCGTCTGGATGGCTTGATTGGCTTTGGTAAGAATGACGCCGATATCCTTGAGCGCATAACGGAAGTTGCCCTGGTACAGCGTGATCACGTTTCGCCGCTGTGAAATGGCGATGACCAGTTTATTCGTCTGCCGTGCCGTTCGTTGGGCCGTTCGGTGACGGATCCCCGTTTCCGTCGAAGGGATGGACGAGCTGGGCACGAGTTGGGTGTTGGCGTACAAAATGCGTTTCCCATCGTCACTTAAAATGATGGCGCCATCCATTTTGGCCAGCTCATACAGGTAGGCGGCCGAAAACGGGCTGTCGATGTGAAATCCGCCATCCACGATCTCCCGTACGCTGTCGTCGTAACCCACCACGATCAGCGCCCCGGTCTTGGCCCCCAACACATTGTCCAATCCTTCACGAAATTGAGTTCCCGGAGCGACCATACGCAATACACGGCTGACAAATTGATCCCGTTCACTTTTTTCTCTCACTAATCCGACCCTCCCAACGCGACTTCCAATGCCTCTTCAACCGTCGAAACTCCGATCACTTCCAACCCCGCCGGCGGCGTCCAGCCTTTCCGGCTTTTCTCCGGGATAATGACTCGTTGAAAGCCCATCTGATGGGCTTCCGCCACCCGTTGTTCAATTCGGGAAACGCCCCGAACCTCACCGGTCAAACCCACTTCTCCGATGACGACGTCACGCGCTCTCGTCGGACGGTCGCGAAAACTGGAAGCGATGCTGACGGCTACGGCCAGATCGGCGGCCGGTTCATCCAAGCGCACGCCTCCCACCACATTCACATATGCATCTTGATTTTGCAGAAACATGCCCAGCCTTTTTTCCAACACGGCCAAAATCATAGCCACACGATGGTGGTCCACACCGGTCGCCATCCGTTTGGGGGTCGCAAAACTGGTAGGTGCCACCAACGCTTGCAATTCGACCAAAATCGGCCGTGTTCCTTCGACGCTCGCCGTTACGGCCGAACCGGCCACACCGGAAGGACGCTGGGACAAAAACATTTCCGAAGGATTGGATACTTCGGCCAATCCTTCCGACTTCATTTCAAACACGCCGATCTCATTGGTAGAGCCGAACCGGTTTTTCACGGCCCGTAGCACGCGATAAGTGTGATGCCGCTCGCCTTCGAAGTACAGCACCGCGTCCACCATATGCTCCAACAATCGGGGACCTGCGATCGCCCCCGCTTTAGTGACGTGACCAACTATGATGACCGTTACTCCCCGTTCTTTGGCGAGTCGCATCAACTGTCCGGTGCATTCCCGCACTTGCGCGACACTACCGGGGGCCGATCCGACGTCGGGATGGTATATCGTCTGGATGGAGTCGATCACCAGCACTTTCGGTTCTACTTGCTCCACCAGCGACTCCACGGCGGTCAGGTCCGTTTCCGCTGCCACCAGCAAACGCTCATCCAACGCCCCGAGGCGATCAGCACGCATCCGGGTCTGCTCCGCGGATTCTTCCCCTGAGACATAGAGTACCAACACGCCGCGAACAGCCAACTGAAACGATGCCTGCAACAACAACGTAGATTTGCCGATGCCAGGATCGCCTCCAACCAGGATGAGCGATCCCGGCACCACACCGCCGCCCAGTACCCGGTTTAGTTCGCGAATGCCTGTGTCTGCACGGGTTTGTTGCACCTGTTCCACCCGTGTGATTGGAACAGCTTTCTGCCGTTTTTTACTGGATACACCACCCCAGCTTCCTGCTCGGGATCCGGTTGTTTCCCTTTCTTCCACCATGGTGTTCCATTCACCGCATCCGGGGCAGCGTCCCATCCATTTGGCCGATATGTACCCGCATTCCTGACAGGCGAATTTACTTTTTGTCTTTGCCACTGGCGACCCCATCCATTATCGATATTCATTCTCATTATAGCATGATCGTTCGGGTTCGGCACGTTGGTCTAAAAACCGGAAGGCCCCTCTTGCGAGGGGCCTTGGCAACCGTCACTGCGAATGGGACGGACTCAGTGCCGTTTTTTCCACCGTCAACTGACCGTCCTTCACATCGATTTTCACGGTATCACCCCGTTGAATCGTGCCCCGCAACAGCTCTTCGGAAAGCCGATCTTCGATGTGTTTCTGAATGGCGCGGCGCAGCGGACGGGCACCGTATTGTGGGTCGAACCCAATTTTGGCCAAGTGTTTTTTGGCCTCGTCGGTCAGCACGAAGTCGATGTCCTGCTCTTTCAGGCGTTTACGCAGTTCTTCGGACATCAAAGAGACGATTTGTTGCAAATGCTCTTCTTTCAGGGAGTGGAACACGATGACATCGTCGATCCGGTTGAGGAACTCGGGACGGAAACTGCGTTTGAGTTCCTGCATCACATTTTCCTTCATGTCCTCGTAGCCGTCGGCGTCACCCGTTGTGAAACCGAGCCGACTGCTTTTGCGGATCGTGTCCGCTCCAACGTTGGAGGTCATGATAATCACGGTGTTGCGGAAGTCGACCAGACGTCCTTTTCCGTCAGTCAAACGGCCGTCCTCCAACACTTGCAACAGTATATTGAACACTTCGGGATGCGCTTTTTCGATTTCGTCGAACAACACCACCGAATACGGTTTGCGCCGCACTTTTTCCGTCAGTTGACCGCCCTCTTCGTAGCCTACGTATCCCGGAGGCGCTCCGACCAACCGGCTGGTGGAGTGTTTCTCCATATATTCGGACATGTCGATGCGAATCATCGCATTTTCATCACCGAACAGCGCTTCGGCCAGCGCCCGCGCCAATTCGGTTTTCCCCACCCCGGTCGGACCGAGGAATATGAAGGAACCGATCGGACGTTTCGGATCTTTCAATCCCGCGCGTGCCCGGCGGATTGCTCGAGAAACGGCTTTGACCGCTTCTTCCTGCCCGATAACACGCTGGTGCAGGATTTCTTCCATTTTCAACAGGCGCTCCGATTCTTCCTCGGCCAATTTGCGCACCGGAATACCCGTCCAATGCGAGACGATATCCGCGATGTCTTCGGCCGTCACCTCGGAATCGGTTTTGCCTTGATCAGCTTTCCAACGATTGCGTGTTTCTTCCAATTCCTCACGCAGTTTTTGTTCCCGATCGCGGAGGGATGCGGCTTTTTCAAACTCCTGACTTTGCACGGCCGCATCTTTTTCCTTGCGTACTTCCTCCAGTTTTTGCTCCAACTCTTTTAATTCAGGCGGCACCGTGTAGGAACGCAGACGTACACGGGAGGCCGCTTCGTCGATCAGGTCGATCGCTTTGTCCGGCAAGAACCGATCAGTGATGTAACGATCAGACAGTTTCACCGCAGCTTCGATCGCTTCATCGGTGATCTTCACACGGTGATGCGCTTCATAACGGTCGCGCAGACCCTGCAGAATCAGAACGGCTTCTTCCGGCGTCGGCTCATCGACCTGGATCGGTTGGAAACGCCGTTCCAAAGCAGCATCTTTCTCGATGTATTTACGGTACTCATCCAGTGTGGTGGCACCAATGCACTGCAGATCACCGCGTGCCAGTGCCGGTTTCAGGATGTTGGAGGCGTCGATCGCCCCTTCCGCACCACCAGCACCAATCAAGGTGTGCAGCTCGTCGATGAACAGGATGATGTTGCCCGCCTGCCGGATCTCGTCCATGATTTTTTTCAGACGATCCTCAAATTCTCCGCGGTATTTGGTACCGGCAACCACGGTACCCATATCAAGCGTCATTACCCGTTTGCCCCGGAGGGTTTCCGGAATTTCACCGTCGACGATCCGTTGCGCAAGTCCCTCAGCGATTGCCGTTTTCCCGACACCGGGCTCCCCGATCAAGACCGGGTTGTTTTTGGTTCGCCGGGACAACACTTGGATCACCCGTTCAATCTCCTTGCTCCGCCCGATCACCGGGTCCAGGTTCCCTTCCCGGGCCGCTGCGGTCAAATCGCGGGCGAGGCTGTCCAACGTCGGTGTATTGGCACCGGTTCCCCCGCTCTGGTTGGAGGAAACGGCTTCGTTGCTTCCCAACAGCTGCAGCACTTGCTGCCGCGCTTTATTCAGGCTGACGCCCAAATTGTTCAGCACACGGGCAGCCACGCCTTCACCCTCACGGATAAGGCCGAGCAGGATATGCTCCGTACCCACATAGGTATGACCCAGTTTGCGTGCTTCATCCATCGACAGTTCAATCACCTTTTTCGCCCGGGGTGTATAGGCGATGTTGGTCGGTTGGCCCTGTCCCCTGCCAATGAGGGATTCCACTTCGTTTTGGATTTTTTCCAATCCCAAACCCAGTCCGATCAGCGCCTTGGCAGCGATGCCTTCCCCTTCACGCACCAAACCGAGCAAAATATGTTCCGTACCGATATTGCTGTGACCCAAACGAACGGCTTCCTCCTGTGCCAACGCCAACACTTTTTGTGCGCGTTCCGTGAATCGGCCAAACATCATCGTTCATCCACCTCACTTTAGTTTTCGTCGTCGTGTTCAATTGCCAAACGCTCGCGGATCAACACCGCCCGGCGGATGTCCCGTTCGCCAGGGTCCAAACGCTGACCGGCATATTGCTGCAAAAATCCGGGTTGGGTCATTACCATCAATTCATTCAGCACCGTGGCCGAAACACCTTTGATCAACCCCAGGTCGATGCCCAACCGAACATCAGACAGCCGTTGCATTGCCTCCTTGGAATCCATCACCCTGGCATGTGCGAGAATGCCGTAGGACCGGTGCACCCGATCTTCCAGCTGAATCGGGGAAGATTCCAACAACCGCCGGCGAGCCGTCTGCTCCTGGTCGATGATCTGACCAACCACGCTGACCAGATTATCGATGATCTCCTCTTCTTCCTGTCCCAATGTAACCTGGTTGGACACCTGGTACAGGTTACCCAGCGCTTCGCTCCCCTCACCATAGATCCCACGCACAGCCAACCCGACTTGGGCAATCGCCGGGAACAAACGGTTCAGCTGCTGGGTCATAGCCAAGGCGGGCAGATGCAACATCACCGATGCCCGGATGGCCGTCCCCACATTGGTCGGACAGCTGGTCAAAAACCCGCATTGTTCGTCAAATGCGTAAGACAAATGGCGTTCCAGCGTATCATCGATATGATCTGCCAACCGCCAGGCTTGCTTCAGCTGAAATCCGGGGAACAGGCACTGAATCCGCAGATGATCCTCTTCATTGACCATGATGCTTACCGCTTCATTTCCGCTTAAAATTACTGCACCATGGCGGGACTCTTCCGCCAGATGAGGGCTGATCAAATGCTTTTCCACCAACACGCGCTTTTGCAAGTCATCCAACGTGTCCATCCGGATCAATTCCGCGTCGCGAAAATACGGCTGTTCCTTCTCTTCCTGAAATGCTTCTTCAACCCGCCGTACCACTTCTTCTGACTGGGATGCGGTCGCCAGCATCGGGAAGGGAAGACCGGCCAAATTTCGTGCGATGCGGACGCGGGAGCTGATCACGATGTCGGATTGGGGCCCTCCGCCTCGCATCCACTCGCTCATCGCGCTTTGGATAAAGCGTTGAAGCGACAACATTCTCCCTCCCTTTCAGCCTTCCAGTTTCCTCTGCAGGGCGCGGATCCGGTCGCGCAGTCGGGCTGCTTCTTCGAATGCTTCCCGGGCAACGCACTGCTTGAGCTGTTCCTTGAGCTGTTCGATCTCTCGCCGGATCTTTAACCGCCCCCCCGTTCGTTCCGGCACTTTGCCGCGATGGCCTGTACTGCCATGAACCCTGCGAAACAGTGGAATCAGTCGCTCCCCGAATGCTTTGTAACAATCACTGCATCCCAACCGTCCGATCTTGGTGAATTGCGTGTAGGTCAATCCACACGTGGGACAGCGGAGCGCACTGGACTGCACCGTCTGCTTCGCCTGCTCACCTTCTGTATAAGGAGCATCGAAGTTGAGCAGTCCGGACAACAGTTGATGAATGGAAAATCCGTTTTCCATCATGGGGATCTGTTCCCCTTTTTCTTGGGCACAAACTTCGCATAGATGTAATTCCGTTTTCTCGCCGTTGACGATTTTGGTGTAATGAAGTGTCGCCGGCCGTTTTCCGCACTCTTGACAGAGCATCGGCGTCACTCTCCTTTGTCCGCCAGTAGAATCGCGACCCACGCCCGCATCAAACCCGCCCGCACCTGGTCCCGAACGTTGACGGGTAAAGTTAACACTTCGCGGGACACAGATTTCCGCATTAATTTGGCTTCCCGCTCCGTGATAATACCATCATCCCGCAGACGGTCGATCACGTCTTCGGCAGCCGCCTGATGGATCGAACGACCGATCTGCTTGAGCAACACATCGAAATAGGTACGTTTGGAAGCGTGTTTCACTTTGCGAATGCGGATAAACCCCCCACCGCCCCGTTTGCTCTCCACCACGTACCCCTTTTCCAGGGTAAAGCGGGTACTGATCACATAGTTGATCTGTGATGGCACACATTGAAACAGATGAGCCAGTTCGCTCCTTTTTATCTCAATCATCCCCGTCGGGCTTTCATTGAGAATTTTCTTCAGATGATGTTCGATGATGTCCGTGATACATCTCATCGGACAACCTCCTGCTGACTTTGACTAACTTTGACCTTCTGACTTTATTATAATTCATTCCCATTTGTTCGCCAAGAGGGAAACAGCCGTCCTTCTCATTTTTTCTTGATCGCCAGCTTTTCATACAACCCCTCATATACTGGATTACCCGGAGATTACAGCCGTCACACCTTCCACTTGCCTCATTCTTTCAATCAAGTCGCTTTCCGAGAATTTTTCCGGCATCCGAATCGTAAACACGATATCGATCATCTCTTCATCCGGGTCCTCCTCTTCAATGGAGACCTTGCGGATGTTGGCGCCGAACTGCGCCAAGACCGTCGCCAAGTCCCCCAATGTCCCCGGCCTGTCCTTCACTCGGATGCGCAACGTTTTTTGACGTCGGGAGACGAACAACAGATGTTCCACCCGATTCAACAGTTCCAAACTGATCAGCGCCAGTGCGGTGGTCAATATGGCAGGATAATAAAATCCCGCACCCGCCGACAGCCCGATGCCAGAGACCACCCACAAAGAGGCGGCTGTGGTGAGTCCCGTCACCGAAAATCCGTGACGCAAAATCGTACCTGCTCCCAGAAACCCGATCCCGCTGACGACCTGGGCCGCCAACCGCGCCGGATCGGTCCTGACGTTGGGCTCATTTACAAACTCCGAAAAACCGTAGATGGATAACAGCATGATCAACGCCGATCCCAAACTCACCAAAATATGTGTACGAAAACCGGCGGGATGGTTGTTGTGTTCCCGCTCCCACCCGATCAAACCACCCAAAACAACCGCCAAAAATAACCGCAATGTAGCTTCCCCAATGGAAATCGACCATACATTCTCCATCTGCTTCCCTCCACATCCTCCTTAATTCCGTCATCGTTTTAGGGCGTGTGTTTTCAACCTTTGTCAGACACGCCCTTTACCACGTTCAACAAAGATGGGAACGAATCAATGACCACATGCGCCCCATCCAGCTCCCTTTCTCCGCTGAAACTGGGAAAACCGGCGTACCGGCATCCGATGACCGTAAGACCATTGGCCAGACCCGCTTCCACGTCTGAGCTGCGATCACCCACCATGTAACCGCCCGTCACCCCATGTTCGTCCATCAGGATGCGAACCAAGTCCTTTTTTTCACGGGTCTGGTATTCACCCGCAGTATAGATTTCGGAAAACAGCGGATGCAGCTCGAATGCCGTCAATACGCCTTTCACATAGGGTAAAATCCCATTACTGGCGATAAACAAACGCCATCCTTCCTGTGCAAGTCGGTGCAGCGTCTCGTTCACACCGGGATACAACGCTCCCATTCCATTCTGCAAACAGTGCAACTCTTCCTCCAACATCCAGCGATCAGCCGTCTGTTTGGTTTGTTCATCGGCGTCGGGGAGCAATCGGTTCCAGATCTCCACGTGTGTGAGACCAAATACAGACTGGATCTCTTCATCGGTCGGTAAAGGGCCATAATACTGACCCGTACGGCGCAATCGCTCAAATGCACGGCGAAAAGCCGGTACCGCCACTTTCTCCGTTTGAAACAATGTTCCGTCCAAATCAAAAATCATAGTAGTATGTGACATCATTCCCACGACTCCTTCTTTATTTATTTATGTATATTTTGATCAACTTGACGATACCATACCGGACAAACGGAAGATAGACAAGCCCATCATACCGAGGAAAAAAGAACATGGGATGGTTGACTTTTCCTGAAGCGATCGATAGAATGAAAATTGTTGGTCGTCATTTTTCACTGATGGAGGAAAGGGGGTCGCCGACATGAATTTGATCCGGATCACTGCTCCCACCCTCTTTGAATTCAACGGCAAGCGGGACAAATATATTAATTTTCCTCACCGGCGACCTCGGCGGAATATCTGACATTTCCTCCTCGGATCCACGATAAATTGCACCCCCGCCACAGGGCGAGCGGCCTGTGGCTTTTTTTACGTTTGCTTGCACGTACGCCACAGGCCTGCCGGCTTGTGGCATTTTCTATGGAAAGGAGTGAACGCGCTCATGACACAAGCCATTTCAACCCCGGAACATCCTCCCCACCATCAAGCCGTGGATGATTTCGCCATCCATTGTCAGCACGTCAACAAAGTGTTTGTAGAAACAGTGGAAGGCAGCCGACGCTGGTCCAACTGGTTTCGCGGTGAACGACGAGTGGTGAAAGCGGTAAACGACGTATCGTTCACGGTAAAGCGGGGGGAAATCTTCGGTTTATTGGGCCCCAACGGATCGGGTAAATCGACACTGATCCGATTACTGTCGACGCTCCTGCTTCCTGACAGTGGTACGTTGTCCATTTTCGGCAAGGATGTTGTGCGCCATCAGCACGAAATTCGCCGATGGATCAACCGCGTTTCGGTGGAGGCATCCTTTTTCAAAAAGCTGTCGGCGATGGAAAACCTGCGGTATGCCGCCCGCTTGTACGGATTACCCGTCGAGGAGGGAGAAAACCGTGCGATGGAGATTCTTCGGCGGCTGGGAATTCGGAAAAACAAGGTACACACACCGTTGGAGAATCTCTCCCGGGGGATGCAGCAAAAAGTGGCAATCGCCCGGGCACTGATGACTTCCCCGGTGCTGATCTTGCTGGATGAGCCCACGACGGGGCTGGATCCAAAATCAAAACGGGATGTGCAGAAATACGTCAAGGAAGTGATGCAAACTCATGATGCGACCATCTTTTTAACCACACATGATATGGAAGAAGCGGAATCATTGTGCGACCGGATCGCCATCATCGATCAAGGGCGCATCGTCGCCTTGGACACGCCCGACGGTTTGAAACGACTCGTCGGAGCCGACTCAATGGAAACTGTCTTTTTTGAACTGACGGGGAAAGATTGGGAGGAGGCGTTAGCCGATGAAGACATGGACGCGTGAGTGGAATGCCGCTTATGCATTCGTCGAGCGCAGCTTCCGTCTGATCCGGCGCTATTTGGCTTGGGAAGTGGTGTTTCTCTTCTATAATATCGTCAATACCTTGACGATCGGATTGATTGGATTGACGATGCAGGGTGCACCCAACCAGGGGCAAATGGTGCTGTATCTGGTGATCGGCGCGCTTTTCTGGGGATTCATGTCCGTACTGTTTGAAGAGGTGGCCAACTCCATCACGTGGGAACGATGGGAAGGAACGATTGAATACACGTTTATGGCACCGATCCGCCGCATCACGCACTTGGCGGGGATGTGTCTGTTTGCACTGCTGTACGGAACGATTCGTTCCATTATCGTCTTGGCCGTCGTGGCTTTCTTTTTCGATCTACCTTTGGCACAGGCTAATTTCCCTGCCGCATTGGTTGTCCTGACGGTTGCCAGCCCCGCTTTTATGGGTCTGGGCCTGATTGCTGCAGTTCTTCCCCTGTTGTCCCCCGAACGCGGCACCCAGGCGACGCATATCATCCAGGGCATCATCCTGCTCGTCTCCGGTGTGTACTATCCAATCGACGTGTTGCCCAAATGGCTTCATCCCCTGTCCGTTCTCTCTCCCGCGACGTATGCGCTGGATGCGGCACGGGACGCCATCCTGCACGGCACCGGTGTCATCGCACTATTGCCGAAGTTGGGTATCCTGTTGTTGATCGGCGTCGTACTGGTTCCGCTGGGCTTGTGGATTTTCCTGCAGGCGGAACGTTATGCGATGCGTACGGGTAAGCTGAAACGCAGCGGATGATCGCATGGAAACCATCATCTATCGCGCGAATTCGGATATGCCGTTTTTCCTCCCGCTCCTGATTGCCAGCACTAAATTAACTTGAGGGAAGACGGCCACCCTCTTTTCAGGGAGCGGGGCCGAATTCCCCGTCACGTCCCCAACTACTTTTGTCTGCAGACTATCCGCCTTGGGAGATAAAATTGGGAAATTTCTCTCAACAAAGATCGGATGTTTTGGTAGAATACCATCAGGAACATGTGAAAGTCATCACAAAAGAGGTGACTGTATGAGTCCAACCGTAGTCATCCCCGGAGGGTCCGGCTTTTTGGGACAAGCATTGGCGAAGGAACTGGTTTCCGATGGTTATCAAGTCACGATCCTGACGCGAGGCCGGCAGAAAACCGACAGAGGAGTTCGTTTTGTAACGTGGGATGGCCGAAATATGGGCGATTGGGTCCGCGAAATCGATGGGGCACACGCCATCGTGAACTTCACCGGACGGAGTGTCAACTGTCTGTATACGCCCAAAAACCGGGAAGAGATCCTGGGTTCGCGCTTGGATTCCGTCAGGGTACTCCACCAAGCCGTACGCAATTGCCAAACACCTCCCAAGGTGTTCATTCAGGCGGGCTCCTTGGCGTATTTCGGAAACACCCGGGCGGAATGCGACGAAGACGCTCCTCCGGGAACGGGCTTTTCCGCCGAAGTCTGCCAGCGATGGGAAGAAGCCTTTTTCTCCGAATCTCTCCCACAAACACGCCAAGTGCTGCTTCGAATCGGCTTCGTCCTGGGACGGGGAGGCGGTGCATTGGAGCCGTTGAAAAAACTGGCAAAATACGGCTTGGGGGGCACGATCGGATCGGGGAAACAGTACATCAGTTGGATTCATGTGGACGATTTCAACGCGATGATCCGCCATGTGATGGATCGTGAAGTGGAGGGGATCTACAACGCTACCGGTCCCCAACCGGTAACCAACCGCACCTTCATGGCCACGCTGCGAAAAGCTATGGGAAAAGGTTGGGCGCCGCCCGCCCCCACTCCCTTGGTCTGGTTGGGAGCGATCTTCGTGATGCGTTCCGATCCCGGTCTCGCCCTGACTGGTCGCAATTGCATACCGAAACGATTGTTGGAAGAAGGCTTCCGTTTCCGTCATACGGAACTGGAAGAAACGCTGCGGGAATTGACCCGTCTGGTGTGACTCCATGCATTGAGAACGAATCATCAGCATTCCCCAAGACCGTTTCGTATCCATGATGCCCTTCGTTGTTTTGTAGCGGGAGACAGCTTTTCGTTTTTCACGCCCTTTTACCCGAGTCTCTAGAGATTATTTCAAAAATCGTCAACCCTTAGATTCGTGTGTTTTGCGTTTGTTTTTCGGCTCGGTTCGCCAGTCACCCTGCAAGGAAGAAAAAGTGTCCGCTTTGAAACGGACCACGAGCGCGGGCCAAACTCGCTATCGCTCAAACATCTAGCCCTCGTTTCTCCTCGTGGTCCGTTCCTCCGCTTTGCCGGGCTCTTGAAGTTCCTCACACGGAAAAACATCGCTCCCAGCATATCCTCGCAATGAGATTCCATTCTTTTTGAAATGGCTTCTACGTACCAAAACCGGATATTATCACATGCGTCACGCCCATCAACAATACCAACACCAGAATCAGACCGAAATACATCGTTCCGTATATGAAACGCGTACGGCCCGGGACTTGATAGTATTCCGCGCTCTTTTTCAGAGTGGGGTCTTCCTCTGGGGACGGTATATATTGGGCTTCCAGTCGCAGACGGACAAGGGATTGACCGGTATCATCATCCGTGACGCGGTCGGCCCCGGTCATCCGCACTTCCTCAAACCGCCCCTTCATCCCCTCGAATTGAAAAATTTTCCCAACACCCGGGTAAATGACAGAACACACATGCTCCCGGTCATCCACCCGACAATACTGCACATGGGGTAAGACCCGTTGATGGGACTCAGCAGGTATCCAGACATGCGCCTCCTCCCAGCGGCTTTCCGGCACAAACGCCTCCACATAGATATTTCTAGGCTTATTACGCCTGTCGGAGAAAAACGCCGACCACAATTCCCATGCAAACAGCAACCAGATCACCAACAGCAACGGGCTGAACGTGACGATCACCAGGACGAGGCCTACAACGAGCCCTACCACCCACAACCAACGGGAGATGGCGGTGACGATCCGCCCACCGTCCAGGGGGTGAATCGGCAACAGGTTAAACAGATTGAGTAAAAACCCCACCTGCGCAATCGAGTAGAGCGGTTCGTATCCGGTCACCACACCAATCGCCAAGCACAATGCCGCGCCGATGGTACCCACGAATGGACCGCCGTAGGCAATATAAGCCTCCGTCACGGCATCAGCGGGCATTTTCCGCATCATGATCAACGCTCCCAGAAATGGGATGAATGACGGCGCTGACACAGGCAATCCTCTCCTGCGTGCCGCCCACACATGCCCCATCTCGTGGATGAGCATCATCACCACCAACCCAATAGCAAAGGTCCACGGATAAAACAGCGCATACGCGCCGATGGACAAAAGCATGGTCCAGATAGTTCCGCCCGCTTTGCCCAGTTTGAGAATCGGGAGCAAGAACTTGAGTTTCCCGCCAAATCCGATCAAAAGCGCAATCAATCCGCCCCACCATGTTTTTTTCATGCCGCCGTTCCTGGTCTCATGGTTTGCCAAACGCTTACTCCTCCTTATCCGTCACACAATCGCCTCTCTTTTTCATGTTATCACAAGTTTCGACTTTTCACGCAGACAATCCGTAAAACGTTAATAGTTTGAAAGATGGAGATCTTATTCGCTCTTAATTGGGAGGAGGTAGATTTGCGGACATTGTTCAACAAAGTGGAGAAACTGCTTCGTCTGTCCTTCCCAATCGCTACCAAAGGTGTGTTTCTAAAAAAAGATCTGGCAACAGCGCCAGATCTCATACACACAACTATAGAAACTGCGGACAAGCGATCGATCCGCACATGTCAATTTCCCGTTGCCGATTTCCTTCCTTTCTCAGCAAATTCGTCAACTCCTCTATTGTTTCATAACGAGAACACCCGTCATACCCCATCCTGCCTCACGCCGCAATGTTGCCGACCGATTCACGTGCCCACTCACGGCGCCAACGCCGGCTGACCACCCACATTGAGATGAACGCCAATGCCACCACAGCCGCAATCGCCCACAAACCAGCTGCATAGGTCCCAGTCATGTCCTTAAGCGCACCCAAACCAAATGGTAGATAAAATCCACCGATGCCACCAGCTGCCCCAACCATCCCGGTGATCACGCCGATCTCCTTGGCAAACCGCTGGGGCACCAACTGGAATACGGCACCGTTGCCCATACCCAGCCCCATCATCATCATGATCAACAGCCCCATCATCCAGCTAAACGGTGGCAATTGAGCAGCATAGGCCACCAGGCAGGTAATGACGGAAAAGAGAATCAGCAACATGCGAATTCCGCCGACGCGATCAGCCAGCCAACCGCCGATCGGACGGACAAAGCTACCCGCAAACACGCAAGCCGTCACAAAACTGGACGCCTCTATCTGATTCAGCCCATACTGATCATGAATCAGAATCGGCAAAAAGCTGGAAAACCCGACAAATCCACCAAACGTGACACTGTAAAAAAAGCAAAATAGCCACGCATCTTTTTCTTTCCATACAGCAAAATACGAATGAAGCGGTTGTGCCGGAAGTTGATCAGGCGAGTCCTTGGCAAAAAGAGCAAAAATGACCATAACCAGTCCGATCGGAATCATCGCCAATCCAAACACGGCATGCCAACTGCCGAACACCTCCGCCAGCCGGGGAGCAAACCACACAGCAAATACGGTACCGCTATTACCAGCTCCGGCAATCCCCATCGCCAACCCCCGGTACTTCGGCGGGTACCAACGACTGGCTAACGGAATGGCTGAGGCGAAACTGGCACCGGCAATCCCCAGCAGAAAACCGGCGGCAATCACCTGTGGTAAATTGGTGCCCGTCAACCACAGCAAACAAAGTGGCACCATTGTGGCAGTCATTCCGATCAGACCGGTGCGCTTGGCACCGATCCGGTCGGTCAAAAGTCCCATGATGATGCGGAAAATGGAACCGCCCAGGATCGGCACCGCCACCATCAGTCCTTTTTGTGTGGCATTCAAATTGAGGTCTTGGGCCACCATCACACCCAAAGCACCTAACAACACCCACACCATGAAACTGACATCAAAATACAAAAATGCTGACAACAAACTAGGCAAATGTCCAGCTCTCAAAAACGAGCGCACTATTTTTTCCCCCACTCCGTTGTAAGGTTTAATTCCATTTGCCCGAACCAGCTCGTATGGTACGGGTCGTGGAACCTGCAAAAATGGGTTGTCGTTTCGCTGACAACACTTCATAGGCGACTTGCTGCATCGTCTTCCTCTCGTTCATCGCCGTTTGCCGCAAATAATGGTAGGCTCGCTCCTCCGTCCATCTCCGCTCGTCCATCAGCTTCCCCTTGGCCCGATCAATCACGGCACGTTGGGCCAAACGGCGTTCCAACTGTTGGATGCGCTTTTGCCAAGCGGCTCGTTCCTTCGCTTGGTACACGCCTTGCTGGATTGCCCAAACGGCATGACGAATGTCCATCGTCGTCGCAATAACAGCGGACGGATGGCGGATTTCCTCCCATTCATCCGCTTGTGGCAGACCTCCTCGATCCAACATCAACACCCATGGGCATTTTTCCGAAACCGCTGTGGCCCGACGTTTCCATCCTTCCGATGGATAGACCAACATGACCGCATCGGGAACACCTGTTTCCAACATCTTTTCATCCACGGCGGTGATGGAAAGCCCCGCCCGGCGCAGACTGTCCACATAAGCACCTGCCGACATCGTAAACGGCTGCTCATGCAACACCCAGATATTCAACGGGAGGGCACACTCCTTTATGTCAGTTTCATTTACACGAAAATTCGGTATGGCCTTATTGTAACGAATCCCCTCCCTATTCCGCAAGATCTTTATGTAAGGTTTTTTTACATAATTAATTCAAAACAGACGAATCCTTTTATTCCCCGGTTTATTATGTAATGTTCTCTGACGTAAATCTACACATAAAACAAAAAAACACCTCGTTGAATCATCAACGAGGTGTTCGTGCCTGGTGGAGCTGAGCGGGATCGAACCGCTGACCTCCTGCGTGCAAGGCAGGCGCTCTCCCAGCTGAGCTACAGCCCCACGTAGTAGATCAATCGGCGACAGGAATTATTGTACACGGGTCCACGGAGAAAGTCAAGCACCTTTTTCAGGTGATGTAGCTTCAACTCAATGGTCGCCCGCGGGGAATCTTCCCCTAAAAGAAGGTGACTGTTTTGGCTACGAGCGACACCTTTGAGCGCAGGCGTTACAGGAGCGAGAGGTGCTCTTGGTCACGGTCGAACTGCTCGGCCGCTTTTTTAGCCAGTTCCTTTATTTCTTTTTGTTGACCTCCGCCGCCATCGTTTTGATCCCGCGCGACCCGCCCCCGTTTTTGTTTTTGCATCACAAGGTAATGTCACACGAATTCCGGCTTTCCGGCTTGGTCACGGTGACCTGCTTCACACATCTGAAGTCACTCTAGAGGCACCCCGTTGGTCGCCGTGGGCTTCTCGCTTCATCTGGCGTGGTAACCTACATCCATCCGCGATGGCTTCGTCCAAGCCTGGGCGATCTCGTTTCACAAGTTTTCGCTCGCTTTCACCGAAAGGCTGGGTTTTCCCGCTCACTCTTTATAACAGCATGCGTTCCCATCCGAATAAACCTTCTGATCCTCCTTCGATCTTGGCCGTCACTCTATGAAAAAAACGGGCCATCTCCTCGATCGTGGGACGTTGCTCCGGATTGAAGGACAGGGTTCGCATGATCCAATCTTCCAGCTCTTCCGGCACGTCCTCCCGAAACTGGCGGATGGGAGCAGGGTTGAGCGAAAATGCTGTCGGACTGTTGCCAGTAAACATCGTGTATGCCAAAGCACCGACCGTAAACGCATCATACGGATCTTCCCGTCGCTGGCCATCCGCAGACGGTTGCGGATGAAGTCCCCCTTTGGGCAACAACCCGGCAGGCCCCCCGTAGATGAAACGCACCGCCCCGCCTGGGGCCAAAAGTACGTTTTGCGGATGGACCATGGTAAATTGATCTTGGTCATACAAGCGCAACAGATGACCGGTGATCCGCCGCAAAATCCACATCGCCCGATCCAGCGGCAACGGTAATGTATGGTACAAATAGTGCGCGAGCAGCGTCCCCTCCAACTTTCTGTAAACTTGGTACAAAACACCGTCTTCAATGAACACTTCCTGCACGGGGAAAAACGCATCTTCATCCCGCATGAGCAGTTTTTCAAAATCACGTCCGCTTTCCCCGTGAAAAGCCCGGGCATCCAGTGCATGAACAAAACGTGTACGAACCGGTTCTCCTTCAGATCCTGCCTCATTCCGGTTCCGATATGCCGTGTAATAAAGAACCCCCTGCACAAAGGGGAATGCATGGATCACTTCATACGACTCCCGTATCCACTCACCTTTCTCTTTCATCCGCATGTTGTTTCAATCACCTTTCTTGCCGGGGTCGTGTGAATGAAAAGGAAAACATCTCAAAATATGTAAGCTCAATCAACAACTGCACTTAACCGATGCAGACTTTCGCTTTTCTTATTTTATCATGAACGGGTATTTCTGGACAGACGAAACCCTTTCTTTTCATCTCCTCTTCCTTCACGCATTATGATTTTTTCTTTGCGTTTTCCATGATTTTCTTTCTCATCCATCTCTGTGATATACTGGGGTGGAAAGAGTATTTTCTGAATAGGCAGAATTGGATGCATTGCAAAGGAGGCTTGTACTATGGATGATCGCACCGTCCGTGCGTGGGTGATGTATGACTGGGCCAATTCCGCGTTTGCCACCACCGTCATGGCAACCGTGATGCCCATCTTTTTTTTCGACGTCGCCGCCCGCAATCTCGGCGCCACCAAAGCGACGGCATATTGGGGATATACTCAATCCCTCGCTTTGGTCCTGATCGTCCTGCTCTCTCCGGTTTTGGGTGCGATCGCTGACGCTGGTCGGTTCAAACGGAGATTTCTCCTTTGGTTCACGTGGATCGGGATTGCTTCGTCCCTGCTGATGGCCACGATTGAATCGGGTGAGTGGTTGTGGGCGTCGATCTTGGTCATCTTCGGCACATTGGGCTTTTCCGGCGGCAACGTGTTCTATGACGCATTTCTCAGCGATGTGGTGCCCGAAAACGAACGTGACCGTATCTCCGCGCGCGGTTACGCCTTTGGTTACATCGGCGGCGGCATACTACTCGCCCTCAACCTGGCCATTATCACATTCCACGATATGCTGGGCATCACCACTCTCGCTGCCACACAAGCATCCTTATTCAGCGTCGGAATCTGGTGGTGGCTGTTTTCCCTTCCCCTGTTCCACCATGTGCATGATCGACCGCTGTCCGGGCGCCCCCCAACGCCGGCAAAACGGCTCGCGATGGAAGGATTCCGTACTGTCTGGCAGACCCTGCGCTCCCTGCACCGATATCCGGAAATGCTCAAGTTTCTCATCGCCTTCTGGTTTTTCAGCGACGGGATCAATACGATCATCAAAATGGCCACCATCTATGGTCGGGAAATCGGGATCGGCCAGACGGATCTGATCGCCGCTCTGCTGATCACCCAGTTCGTGGGCATCCCCTTCACTCTGCTGTTCGGCCGTTTGGCCGACCGATTCGGCCCGATGCCATCGCTGATCGGATCACTGGTCATCTATTTGATCATCGTGATGCTGGGTTATTTCATGTCCACCGCACTTCATTTCTATATACTCGCCATCCTTGTCGGGTGCGTGCAGGGTGGCAGTCAGGCGCTGTCCCGTTCCATCTTCAGCCGTCTCGTCCCCATTCACAGGAACGCGGAATTCTTTGGCTTCTTCGGTTTATCCGGGAAGTTTGCCGCTGTTTTCGGTCCAGCTGTTTTCGGCTTGGTGGGGCAGTGGTTCGGCTCCAGCCGGATGGGCATCTTATCCATCGCGATGTTTTTCTTGGTGGGCATCTTGTTGCTGTTTGCGGTGGACCTGGAAAAAGGAAAAACCGAAGCGCAAACCGCCGAACGGGAAGCACCCGCTATTCCCACGACCGAAAGCCCTTCAGCTCCCATTTAAAACAACGAAAGCCACCCCCTTTTATCTGGGGGTGGCCCTGGTTATTGAAACAAAAGTGCGGGCACTGATTTCCATTCCCATATCGGCATCGCAATTCGACGGGAAAATCAACCCTGCTCCCGAAATCATGCCCCTGATGGAATTACCAGCCCTACTCCATGCCCGGCACAACGTCATCCCATTATCGACCGCCGCTTGGCTCCGTTTCCTCCATTTTTCAAGAAGAAGGCCAATACGATGGTGGCGATGGTGATCCACATCGTCACCCAAAACACGTCATCCATTGCCTGTACCATGGCGTGGGCATGAATCTGTCCCATTAACAAGCCCAAAGCGGATGCCTTGGCCTGGAACAGCGGCTGGCCCATCGCGCTAAACATATTTTGGAGTTGCTGCAACGTCTCATTCGCCTGCGGCGAAAACAGCGAAAACTGCTCAGCCCCAACTGCCGCATGATACGCCTGGCGATGGGACAACAGCAACGTCGCCCACGCAATCCCGAACGAGGCGCTCACTTGACGGAACGTATTGTTGATAGCGGTGGCCTGCCCCACTTTTTCGCTGGGCACCGCGTTCATCCCGGACGTGGTCACCGGCATCATCAACAAGGAGACGCCGATGCCCCGAAGTACCATCCACCAGACAAGCGTCGAATGAGACGTGTTCACATCGAGAAAATGGGTCAAATAGAGCGAGTACGCCGTCAGGCACAAACCGATCACTGCTGGCCAGCGCGCCCCGATCCGGTCGAACAGAAAGCCGGCGATCGGCATCATCAGACCGGTCACCAACGCTTGAGGCAGCAGCAGCAATCCGGTGTCAATCGGGGACAATCCCGAGATATTCTGCAAAAACAACGGGATCATGAACAGCGGCACAAACAGGGCGATGCTGGTGATGCTGACAATCGCGAGCGATACGAAGAAAGCACCGTTGCGGATCAATTTCAAGTCCAGCATCGGCTGATCGATGTTCCACTCAATCAGGACGAACACGACCAGCGAAACGATGGCCACCGACAAAAATCCGATCACTTCCGGGTCGGTCCATCCTTTGTCCGGCACGATCCCCAATCCGTACAGCAACGTGGAAAATCCCAGCGTCGAGGTGAGAAATCCCCACAGATCAAACCGTTGCCGGCTGCCGTGGGCCAACTCCTTCAACAGAAACATCGCCAGGAAAAGGTCCAAGATGCCGATCGGTACGTTGATGTAGAAGATCAGCCGCCAATTAAGGTATTCTGTCAGATATCCGCTCAGCGTCGGCCCCACCGCGGGTGCGAACATGATGGCGATCCCGAAAAAGCCCATTGCCGTCCCGCGCCGTTCCGGCGGGAACATCCGGAAAATCATCGCCATCGAAACCGGCATCAACGCCCCGCCGCCAAGCCCTTGAATAATGCGAAACAGGATCATTGAGGCGTTATTCCAAGCCAATCCGCAAAGAAACGATCCGACGGTAAACAGGACCAACGCCAGCATAAAGACCCGCTTGTATCCGAACCGATCGCTGACAAATCCGGTGATGGGCACGAGCGTCCCCACCACCAGCGTATAGGCGGTAATTACCCACTGAATATCGGACGTATCCACGCCAAACTCCGTCATCATACTGGGCAACGCCACGTTGACGATACTCATGTCCAATACAGCCATGAAAACGGCGATGATCAGCACAACGGTTGCCGCTAATCGGTTTTCCACACCACCGTTTTCACGTTGCTCTGTCGGCGGGGTCGGGATGTGGTCAGCCATGGCAAACCCTCCTTTCCATCAAAGATGAAGCCCAGATCATTTCTCGATTTTGACGTCCGCGTTTAACCCCGGGACCAATCGGGCACCAGCGTATCCGTCCAACGAGATTTTGACCGGAATACGTTGCACTACTTCCGTATAATTGCCCCCGGTGTTGATGTTGGGTACCATCGAGAAAGTGGACTCGGTTCCCAGACCGATCTGCTCCACTTTGCCCGTAAAGGTTTGATCCGGGAAGGCATCGATCGAGATTTTCACCGCATTCCCCTGTTTCACGTCCTGAATTTTGGTCTCATCCACCTCAGCGACCACATACAGTTGATTCAGATCCGTGGTCATCGCGAGCGGCGTGCCCGGTGACACCAAATCACCCGTTTCGGATTTGGACTGGATCACCGTACCAGACTGGGGTGCAGTGACATTCACGGTTTGCGGCGCTTCGCCCGGTTGCGTCGGCGATGTCTGAATCCGGGCCACCACATCCCCCTTGTCCACATACTGACCCTCTTTCACTTTCCACTCCGTGATCTTCCCGGCAACGGGCGCGGTGATCATGGTCAAGTTTCCTTGTACTTTGGCGTCATCCACCAGAACGTAATTTTGCACTTCATTCATGTAGTACAATGCAGCGGCGCCGCCGCCGAGGACGACGATAACAAACACAATCATAATAGCGATCATCTTTTTCACCCAAAATCCCTCCTTGCTCATAATTGGTTGACCATTTTTTCCAGGAGGCGAAAGAACTCCTGTTCTTCCTCTGGGGTCAATGCGCTCAACATCTTCTCCCATACCCGATGCCGCTTCTCCACCAGCCTGAGGATAAGCGACCGCCCCTCCTCGCTCAACTCCACCCACACGATGCGCCGATCTTCCTCATCCCGCGAACGCAGGATGAGCCCCTCTTTCTCCAAACGGTTCAACGCGAGGGTGGTCGCACCCGAGGAGAGTTTCACTTCCTGGGCCAAATCATTCACCTTGCACTTCTTCATCCGCAACAAATTGTTTAACAGCAAAAATTTCTGCGGCGTGATCTCATCCTCCAATGCGGCATCGAAGGAACGGGCCATACGCAGCAACATTTTGCTCAACCGCTCCATACTCGGTCTTTCTGTTGAACCCATTCGCCCGCATCACCCCGTAAATCTCTTTCCACAAAAACATCTTTATTATAAAGAGATTAATCAGATAAAACAATACCTTTTTTTGCTTCTACATTTTTCCCAACCAGCTGCATCCCGATGAATGGGATTGATCGAAATGGAGATGAAAAAATGGTAACCACGCGTCGCAGCATGATGACGCATGGTTACCAATCCGTCCCCTTTTTTATCGGCGTTTCTTGATAATGTCCCAGATTTTCTTCAGTTCTTCCCGACATTCCTGTGGAGCTCGGAGCAGCTCCTCAAACCAACGACATATTTTCGGATCCCCCACCCCAACCGCCGTCGCGGCAATTGTTCTATCCGGGGCATCCGTCCGACCGAGCAGATAATCGACCGATACTTCCAGAACGTCGGCAATTTTGGTGATCGTTTCCAAGTCTGGGTTTCGTCGCCCGCTCTCATATAGAGAAATGGACACCTTCGTTACGCCCACTTGTTGTCCCAACTGTTCCTGAGTCAGATTTTTTTGCCGCCGCAATTGTTTCAGACGCGAAGGGAAGTCCATTCATCTCCCTCCTACTCTTTCCATTCCGCTTTTTTCTATTATAGGTTAACCCAATGTTAACGACAATGATTCAGGGATGATCTGTTGCCCCTGATGGCATGACAAGACACACCCGAACGGACCTCCCTTTCCTCAAAGATCAGGGTTAACCTGACGCGAAACTGGGCAGGTTGACAATTAACTATAGGTTAACTTATGATGGGACCGTACAACCTGCACGAAAGAGGTGATCCCATGAGCCAATACCCTGCCTCCCCGCGCGTCCTGATCACAGGTGCTTCTGGCGGAATCGGTTATGAGCTGGCCAAACGCTTCGCCCGAGACGGCCACGATTTGATCTTGGTTGCACGAAGTGAGGACAAGTTGCGGCAGTTGGCGGAAGATTTGTCCCGAACACATGGGGTAAAAGCCGACGTGATTCCCCAAGATCTGGCCAATCCGTCCGGACCGGATGCAGTTTTACGGTCAGTGAGGGAACAAGGCTGGAACGTGGAAATTCTGGCCAACAACGCCGGCTTTGGTTTGTACGGGTTTTTCGCGGAAACCGATTGGCAAAAAGAAATGGACATGATTCAGGTCAACATCATGGCACTGACCCATTTGACCAAACATTTCCTTCCGGATATGATCCAACGAGGGCGGGGTAAAATCCTGAATGTCGCCTCCACCGCCTCCTTCCAACCGGGTCCGTTGATGGCCGTCTATTACGCGACCAAAGCGTATGTACTCTCCTTCTCCGAAGCGATCGCCAACGAGTTGAAAGGGACCGGCGTCACCGTCACTACACTTTGTCCGGGACCGACCGAGACCGGATTCGTTGCCCGCGCCAATCTGGAGCAGTCCAAGCTGTTCCGCATTAACAAAGTGATGGATGCCGCCACCGTTGCCGAGATCGGCTACCGCGGATTAATGCGGGGTGATCGAGTCGTCATTCCCGGTCTGCATAACTGGTTGCTGGCCCAATCCGTTCGCTTCCTGCCGCGAAAAGCCGTCACAGCCGTTGTGCGCAAAATCTCCGAACGTGCAGAGTAGAATGAACGCCATATGAAGCAAAAAGACGCTGATTATTCCACTTTTGCCCGCTGGCTAAAGTCAGCTTTACTATAGTAGGAATGATCAGCGTCCGCTTAACTGGTAAAACCGTTTTGATCGGGTGTACTTTTTCCCTATTTCCCGAAAAAGAAATCCACTACTTCCGCCAGGGTAGAGGAAGTTTTCCGGTAAAACTCGGAGTACCCACACCCTACACAGGAAACGACCAAAAACTCGCGGTTCTGCACATCAAAAAACCGACTCAATCCAGAACCCGTCACGGCAATTCGGTCCGTCTTTACTTCCCGGCACCCGCATTTGGGACAACCGTTGGGGCGTGTTTGTTTCTCTTCTTCCATTGGCGCTTCCCCCACTTCGTTACTGGGACTGTTTTTGCAATACCCTGTCTTGCTCTTTATTTTGCTTCTCCAAAATGGCATCCTGCATCTCATCTTGATGTTTCAGGACCTGGTCCTGCAATTGGTCACTCGTATCCAAAATATATTTACCCAACGTCAAATCACGCTGTATAATCATATCCCCCACATCCGGATTGAATCCCCGTTTGCTATCCAAATAATTCTTTGCGTCCCACAATCGATTGATCTCTTGATCCTTCAAATCATAAAATTCATTCGCGATCTTGCACAGCTCGTCATATTTCCGGTTTCCTTCCTTAGAAACCTTGTCGTAGTTTTCGTTTCCCCACCGGCTCCACTCATCATACAACCGGTTATACTCCGCATCAAACGCCTCTTCCAACTCCGTTTGGTTGTCCACCGTGGCAAACGTACCGCCGCCTGCGTCCGATACCGCCTTCAACGCGCGTTGCCCCGCATCATCCACATCAAACCCGATGATATTGACCACCGCCTGGATGTTGGATGCGTGCAACGCCTGTGCCGCCGCCACAGGATCCCCACCGCAGGTTTCCACACCGTCGCTCACCACATAGACGATGTTGGTCGCCCCTTTACCGCCGCGGCTCGCCAAATCCCGCTGGGCATCCTGAATCGCCTTGGCAAGCGGGGTCCAACCACCCGGTTTCAACCTGTTTAGCGCCTGTTGCATACGACCCCCCTCATACCGGCTGGAAGAATAAATCACCTCGCTTCTTTGGCAGGAAAGCGCCTTGTCCTTGGGCTGATTGGTCCCTTTATGTCCGTAGACGCGAAGTGAGACGTTCGCCCCTTCCGGGAATTTGGCGGCAAACTCCTTGACCGCCTTTTTGGCCAAATCCAATTTGACGCCACCCGGCACCTTCCCCGCCATGCTACTGCTGTCGTCCAACAGGATGACCACATTCATCCTTTTTCCCTCAGGCAGGGCCGCCAGCTTTGCCTCTTTGGGCATGGGCGTCGTTTTTGTCTCGATATAGGCTTTGAAGTTGTCGTATTTCTTCACATAAGGACGGTAATCATTGGCCAAGAGGGCGATGAGTTTGTCATAGATCTCCTCCGGCGACGCGTTGGAAGGGATTTTGTTCAGCTCTTTTTCCACCTTGACCCGGTCATAACGGTCGTCACCGTATTTCCCCGGGCCCACCAGCGCCATGGCGTGGGCATCCCCTCTTTTTAACAGCTCCGACGGTTTCACCGACAGATCCATCATCGGCTGCGCTTTCGGCTTCGGCGTTTGTGCCTGTTTGAGCGCCGGTTTGTCCGCCCCCAGTGGGAGCGCACATCCACCCACTAGTAGTAGCACCACGATCCAGGACCACCATTTACCGAACCGCACAGTTTCCTCACTCCCTTGGTCAAGCTCCCCTATCACAACAAAAACTTCCATAGTTCGACAACCATGATTGTATACTTTTACTACTTTATAAGAAAACCCTCGTTTCTGGTTGAAAAACTACATTTATCGACAGGATAGCCCAAAAGAAGTAGAAAACTTGGACAAAAATAGTTCCCGAACCTTGTCGAAAAGGGTTGACGGATGGCGGAAAATATTGATAAAAATAGAACGATTGATACAGTTACCGAGGTGATGGCATTCAGTGAAACGTTTGTGGCTCGTCCTTATTATTTCTGTCATGGCGATCTTCTCCACCGGTTGCTCCATCGTTATCTCTATGGCACAACAGGCGATTCAGACCCAACAACAAACCAAGCAACAGCCGGTAGCCAAAAAAGAGCAGGACAAGCCCAAAAAAGAGCAGGAACAACAGCAAAATGACGACGACTTGTCCGACATCGCCCAGGCGCCCAACAACCAAGACGACGATTCCTCTCTTAACTCGGATGATTCTTCTGATCAAGAGAACCCGGAAGATAAAAACATCCATGTTGATGGGCGTACTTGGACACCGGTCGATGTTCACGCACAAAATGACGGCAACGTGCGGGTCCTGTACGTGCCGGAAGGGCAATCGGCGGACGACTGGACGGAAGCGATCACCATCGACGTTCACAAAGGTCTCCAAAACCAAGCGACCGTCAACGACTACGCAAAGGAAATGCGCAAGTCCATCAACGAACAAGTCCGCAACGGCGGAAAGGTCACTTGGCGTACACTGTCCAAACAACAAGATGATCTGATGTACGAATTTATCATTGAAAACGACGGCTACCAGGACAACCAGCATGAAATCAGCCGTGTAGTGGCCACGGATGAAGGGATCGTGGCTCTCCACTATACCAACAAACTGAGTGTGCCGATGTCGGAGGACGAACGGCAAAAATGGATCCAGATCCTGCAGGCAGAAGATCCGAGCGATAATTCGTCCGACGGCTCGTCCGGCGACTTCTCGGACGGTTCGACCACAGATGATTCGTCCGATTCTAATAGTAGCGATACGTTGTAAGTCATATGAAAAAACCCGTTGCCCATGGGTAACGGGTTTTTTGCCAGTGACGCTAGTCCCCTTAAATTTATATAGTTTTTTATCTTGGGTTTCTTCAATGATCAATCCTGTCCGGATAACCAGGGAAAACTTTAATATTCCGATACTGATTAGATGTTACTGATTAAGGTTATTGCCATGTTAAATCAGGATTAAGCTTACCATGATGATAAAAAAATTCAAATGCAGCTACTACATCTGAAAATAACACACAAAAATCTTCTGGGGGATCTATATCCGCGCCCTGAACGGAAAGGAATATATACTCCTCAGGATCACCCATTGGATTTTTCACCGCTACTGAAGTGCCGTCAAATGGTTCTTCAAAAAACTCTACTAAATAATAGCGTATATTGCCCTTTTCTTCTTGTATATCTCCACCACCTGCGATCATTTTCCCCACTCCTGATATTTGCAATGCAACATACGTTACTGTTTCACCATCGAGTTTTCGTAAGAATTCAAAGACCTGATCCCAGGTAGGATTATAGATCACATTATCAGAACTTTCAATTATCAACTTTCTCTCCATTTGTTGTCACCTACCAAGAGGTTCTTTTCTCTTCTGGTCTTGGTTTAATAATCTCCTTACCACTTGGTGTTATCACTTCAAGTTCATCTAGACCAACCTCCTCTACCAATGACCTTACACCGCCATCAGGACCACACGCATCAAAAAAGGACGGTCGACAACAAGTCGAGCTTTTCCGCCAATTATTTTATGCTGTTTTCTATAAAGATAAAGGTGGAAAAATACATCTCCTTCTGCATGGTACCTAGTTTGATTGTTAACAGCGTCTTTTCCTCTGATTCCTCCATTTCTTCCTAAAGTTCCTTTCATCCACTCATTACGTAACTGTGTATAGCCACCAACATCGGCTCCCCACCCGTTTCTCCCCCAAATTTGAACGCCATCTGATTCCAAAACTGCTACGGTTTGCTCATTCTTTAATACACCGTATTGTTTGAGTTTTAAATCGTCACCAAGAGCCGGTATTCCCAATTGTTTCCTTACCTTTGCGACATATTCTAAATCTATATTTCCAGTGGCAGGACGATATTTAGGTACACTATTGACTTTTACAATCCTTCCCCCTTTAATAATCGCCCCATCCTTGGTTTCATACACTTTCCCTCTGGCTGGAACTCTTTTAACAAGACCCTCTATTTCGGGTTCTGCTAAGTTAGCATCCCCTTTCCCTTCAAATTTTTGTAACCATTGGCCAAATGCCGTATCACCAATTGTTTTTGGGGTAGATGATACAGATCCGTCCACAAAAACCTGATAGACTGGTGAAGGGAGAGGAATTTTGTTGAATGCTGAAACTAACTGAGGCGTTGAGTGAACACCGAATAATACCGCAAAGCCAAGAAGAGCACTCTTACCCGCTTTTCCCCAGTCGATCTTCCGGTTTTTCAACCAATCATACAATGCACTATCCGTAAAAGCAGATACACTACCACTCAATAAATTAGGAATAGCTTTACCAAACCATGAACCAAATGTGTCTACAGCCCAAACACCGAATCTGGAACGAGCTAGCATACCCGCGACCAATCTAAAAATCCCCGCTGATGCAGCCCCTGATATACCTCCTGTAAAAACATCTCCGGTGAAAAGCGTTCCCAGCAGTCCTCCAATTCCCAATTCCCCAGCTCCGGCACCAATCCCGCCTGCAGCCAATCCTACTTCGCCCACACCGGTCATAAATGCCGCTATAACCCCGATGGCAATCAGGATTGAAAGAATGGGATGCTCTTTTATCGATTCCCAAAGCTTGGTTCCATATTCTTCAACTTTTCC
Source organism: Polycladomyces subterraneus (assembly GCF_030433435.1). Lineage (NCBI taxonomy): Bacteria > Bacillati > Bacillota > Bacilli > Caryophanales > Thermoactinomycetaceae > Polycladomyces > Polycladomyces subterraneus. The sequence continues at coordinate 100,166 of NZ_JANRHH010000029.1, read as the reverse complement.
CCATATGTTACTTGCTACCTGAGAGACACCATCCCAAAGCTCCCCTAACCCGTGTTTTAATTTTTCTAATCCGCCTATTAACCGATCCGACAGCTCTCCCCCTTTTTTCTCATCTACCTTAGTCTCTTTAGGATTGATAGTTGGCGGTTGAATGGAAGGAGCTTTGGGGGGAGAAGGTGGTGTAAAACTTGGCGGCTTAATTTCCGGTGGATGAATATCAGGAGGATTGATATTTGCATAGGCTACACTATGTAACGAGAAAACACCTAGTAGAACGAATAAAAGAGCAATTATGTAAATTTTAATCCCTTTTTTCATTGCCATCCTTCATTATTGTATTGCATTATAATTTTATTAGACTATTTCAATAAATGGTCATCACAAATACTTTCATCATAAAGATGGGTTAACTATTGATCAATATACTAGGGGAATGTTTAATCGGCTTCTTGGGTGACCCTTTTCATCTTGAAAAGGGTCACCCTTTTACAGACCAGACTTACTGAAATTACTTGTTATGAAACCTCATTCACATAAAAATACGTTATCGTGAATGCCATAAAGGGAATGAACAATATATTAATTATATTTTGTATCATCGAAACTGCGGGTAAACTAAATGACAAATAAATTGACCCGTACAAGGCACCGATACTGATTACCCACTCAGCCAATCCAAATAAGAAAATAATTCCTAACAGTCCCCAAAAATGCTGTTTCCCAAAATGGTACGCTTCCCTAAAAGCATCTATCCATTTTCTATTTTCAATCACTACAGCATATGGGAAGCAGAAGAACAATATGGCTAAAATCACACCAGGGATTACAAGCAAAAGCATCCCAAATATAATGAGCAATCCGTAGAGAATACCCTTCACATAAACAGGAAATGCATTTTCAAGTGTATGACCATATATTTCTCCAAATTTAGCATCATAATGGTTCGCTTCTTGGTAAGCCATATAGATAAAGGGTATTTGAGAGAGTGGGATCAATATTAAAGTAAAAAAAGTGTTAAACAAATTAGCCATCGGGTAAAATCGATCTCCTGCTATACTAAAATAGATATAAAAATAATTTGCTACTACATTATGAAAAACTTGAAGCGGTAGAATGAACGTAATACCCAATAATAGAATCACAAAAAAACGCCTTCTATATAGATAGAATGCATCCTTATATACCCCTATCATCTAAAGCACCTCTTATCTCGGGTTTCTTGCTACCTTCTCAATTTCTTTTTCATAATCCTCAAAGTCAAGTAATGTATTATTTCTTTCCATCATTTCAGTAAGGATCCTCATGCTTTCCCTATCCTCAGAATCCATCTTGTCCTCATTCAACATGCGTTTGTGGTGGTAATATAGTAACATTAATTTTACCCAAGCATAGAGGTTGAAAGGATGAATATTGCTTGCTAGAAATCTAAGCAACTTTACCCTGCAAGGGTAGCTTTGGATTTGGGATTGATTTTGAAAATAACTTGCCTTTAACATAATATCTGTATACATGGTTGTTTTATGGTACATCTGCTCATCTACTATCTCTGACTCAAGTAATTCTTTCCTGATTTTTTTTCCAACCAAATAAGCTTCCTTTATTTGATATTGCTTTTCAATGTTCAATTTAGCTACTTCTAAAAACTGATTGAAGCAATCCTCAATTTCACGATCCATTTTTTCACCTAATTTTGTTTTGAAGTATTCCAATATCTTGATAACACTCTTAAAACCCCAAATCGTTAAGCCTTTGGACCATTTCCATCCAACATTTACTAGAGTTTGGACTTGGTTATTTACCCTATTCCCCAATATAAAAGCATATTCAACTTCTTGAAACCTAGGTACCTTACCATCCTTCGTTATTATAATTTGTCCAGATGGCAAATATTCTACCAAATAATACTTTTGGCCATTTAAGACTATCATAGCAGGAAATACTTCGATTGACTCATTTCCTTTTTTATATTTGTGTATGGCATCTAGCACATTTTGAGGCAAATCTTTCACTTCAATCATATAACATCCATCCTTTGAACCAGGGCTGTAACAGCCCTGGTTTTTTATCCGAATAGACCTTTAAGAAAACTTTTCCCTCTATTCCACAATTCTTTCCCTTTATTCAACAATTTTTTCGCTCCTTTTTTGAAGTTGGTAGCATTCGCTTTATACGTACCAACAGCCCATAACACTGTCCCTCCGATGGCCAACGCTGCACCTGCTGGAGGACAAGCTACAGCTACCCAAGGGGCTGCAGGGGTTAAAACATCCCCAAAATTGGCCATCGCCGACCATCCTTTACTTGCATCCCCCGTATGCCCCCATTGATATAAGTTTTTAACCATATCAACAGTTGCAACCCCGCCATTTATTATACTTAAAGCAGGCGTGAACTTTGCCAGGGGCTTAGGTACTTTAGTGATTGTATTAAGAAACTTCATCATTCCCCCATTTTTAAGATTGCCAAAACCACCTACACTTTTAAGATTTTTGATGGCCTGAAGTATTTCTTTTGGTGATTTAAAATACGAACTGATATTCCAAATCTTTTTTCCGGCCTCAGTTAAGTTTGAGAGCAAAAATTCATACGAGTCTTTTGGGGGAGGTACTACAGTGCTTGTACCACTATACAGACTATACCCATACGTAAGGGTCCCCCATATTACATCCTTGGGTTGGGGGTTTCCTCCATTTTTTTCAAAAATACTATCCATAGTTTCAAGAAAACCACCCAAAGCTATTTTGAGGGTATACTTCATAGCATCCCATGGATGCACATTTGGTGGTTGTCCCTCTGTACCCGAAGTCGGATTCGATCCATTTCCATGGTTCGGATCTTGTGAATTAACTTCTGGATTCGTTACTTCCGGTGGTGTAAACGTTGGGGCCTTAATGTCCGGTGGCGTAATTTCAGGTGGATGAATTTCGGGTCCTGCTGCTAATGCCGTTAACGGAAATAAATTCATCAATAATATAATAGACAACATTAATACTGCCAAGTTTCTCCGATAATATCGTCCCATAAGTTCACCAACCCGTCAATTATTGTGGGCTCAATCGATCACCGGAGCCTATATTAAGTTTATATAGCTGCCAGTCTATTTAACTGGCAGCTATAGCATTTGGATCAGGGATCAGACAGAAGAGCTGAATAAAATGACTTCGTATAGAATCCATACGGAAACCGCTGCACCGAATAACCACGCAATCATCTTGCTCCTGGAAATCATTACTTCAAATGAATGTGTAACACGATCCTTCAACAAATACAGCAGAAGCAAACCCACTATCAATATATAAAACAGACTGATATCCACACTGGTGGAGGGCCGGAATAAAGCGTCAATCACATTCCCTACCTCGGATAATAATAGATAGGATAGGTATCCTGTACTCATCCACCAACCCCAAGTTTTTTTTAACAACATACCGAAACCACCTATTACCGGAATCAAGCCGATTACAATAACCACAAACAAAAGATATTGATAAGTAACCGTTATTCCACCACAGCCTCTAATCGGTGTACAAATGGATTCCTGCAAACCGATGTTTCCGTTCAATCCTTGTACCAGTGCTACAACTGATCCGTAAATGATCTGTATAACAGCTAAAATACGTACACCCAACGGAGTCTTCATATATCTCCCCTCGTGTTCTACCTACCGTCCTCTATTTTTTTCATTTGCCAAGTCTCATCCATCACTTTCTCATAATCTTTTCGTTTCGCCAAGATTGCCTTCCTGATTTCCTCTGGTGTAATCTCTCCTGGATTATCTTTATGTTTATCATACAAGTCGTAACCGATCTGAACGGATATATCATCTCCCGGGTCTTTTCTTCCCACCCCTGGAAGATGCGCATTTGCCGCTTTTGTTAACAGCCACTCCGGCATACCTATAGCTCTTCCGATATATGCATAGTGGATATTAGAATACAAATCATATGCGTATTCATGTTCGTTATCTCCTCGAATCGGGTAATGATAATTACCCCCCTGTTCTTTTAAGCCCAACAATTTTTGCAACTGCGGTTTGTGATCCCAAGGTCCGTTGGTTTTGACCATTTGGTAAAATCGGTACAGTGCAATGGGACGTGTATACCAGTGACTCCAATCTTCTTTCATTTTCTTAAATTCTTCACTTTTTAGATTGCGGATTATTTCTTGGTGGATGAAGTTAATCGATCGGTCGCCATTTGTAAAATCCAGCTGTACTCGATTATTATGAGTTATATTTTCCTGGAATCCTGAAGGCTCGCTAAAGTTTCCGTTCTTTCCTTTCAATTGGGGAGGATTGACCTCCGGTGAATTTATTTCAGGCGGATGAATCTCCGGTGGGTGAATTTCCGGAGGGGCCGCAAAAACAAATTCCACGCGATGAATAACAATGAACAATAAAGGAAGTAAAATAGCAATAAGAATGAAACGAAATCGTTTTGAGGTCATAACCTTTCCCCCGGATATTCAGTTTTCAAGAGAAAGAAACCTCCCCGAAATCCTCTGCGAGGTCATTAACAGGGTTATCTCCAATCCAGTCAAGGTATTGAAAAGTAATCCCAAAAACAAAAACAGGTAGTGTCAAAATGGTTCCAAGCGTTAACGACAGGTTAACAACTAAAAATGAATTCGCTGCATAAATCGCAATGAAAGAAAGAATAAAGCTCAGAACAAAGTCAAAAAGGACAAACAATAATAGCCATCCCATCAGCTGAATAAAGTGTGTTTTTGCAAAGGCAAACGATTGTTTAACCCCTCGCCACCCTGTCATATCATCAACGACTGCAACAAAGGGTATCCCCATAAAGAAAATCATCAACACAAGACCGGGAATTAACAGCAGTAAAGAACCGATTGTAATCAGTACACTGGATAAAATACTGATCACATATATGGAAAAGCCATATTTGAGAATATCTCCATAAACCCTGGAAACCTTCACATCCCCGATTCGGGCATACTGTAGAGCCATACTAACAAATGGAATCTGTATAAAGGGGAACACGATCATGGTGAAAAACAACTTGACCATGTCTGGCCAGATAGGGATAAAGAAAACTCTTAAAGGAAATGTTGTATAGTTGACAACAAACGTATAAAGAAAGAGAGTCGGGATAATGATTGTCAAACCAATCAAGAGAATCGTTAAAAACTTACTTTTGTACAGATCCATGGATTCTCTAATAACTGACACAGAGATCACCTTCTTCAAGGGTTACGTAGTAATCGGATAACTTATCTTGGATTGCGGAATTTACTTAACATCTCCTCCGCATTAGGTTGCTCTTCCAAAGGGACATCTTCATTAAATATCATGTTTTTCAACTCGTTCATGGTTTGAACTTTCTCAGTTTCTTTAGCGGATAACATCCTAATATCATGAAACTTGGCGTACAAATATATAGGCCAATATTTAGGTTTCTTAGCTAAAAACTGCAAGACAATTCTGCGATCCCTTTCTGTGTTTAGCTGTATTTCATTTTGTAAATAAGCATTTCTAACCATATCTAAGTTATATTTCCTCATTTTTTTGTAATCTTCTTCTGTTACTACCTCTTGATTATTTGTCTTGATACCTTGTTGAAAACCTTTATGAACCGATTCCTCAATTAGCACCTGGTATTCTATCATTTTTTTTATAGTATCAATAAATGAATCGAAGGAATTTAGAATTTCATCCGATAAACTTTTTTCGATATATTTTTTTATACTCATGAGTCTTTTACATAATTTATCCAACCCTTTTTTATCATATTGTTTTACCCATTTTACCCCTATATCTGAAAAGTGGATCATAGATGTATTATATGCCGTCATTATTAATGCTACTTTCTTTATCTTCTCAAGAGGTAAAACTGCCCCATCATCTCTGACTATTAATTTTTCGTTAGATGGACGGAAATTAAAGGCATAATAATTATCTCCATCTATTAAAAATTTAGATGGAAATACCTCGAAATCAAAATCTTCATCCGATTTAAAGTCATTTACCGCTTTTTTGATATGCTTTGGTAACTGATCCTCCGTAAGCATAGCAACCCTCCTATTCCTATTCCCATCGGACCACAAAGTGGTCCGATGGTGGTATAAATTACATTAACTAAACAATCCCTTAACTGTATCAATTGTTTTGGCCGCTACATTTTTGATCCCCTCTGATACGGCAGTTTTCACTGCATTGGTGACTTGACCTATCGGTGTCATGTTATAAACAGCTTTCGCTATCTTTCCTATGAATTCCCGATGTTGATAGATTTTTGCTCCTGCCCACAAAACACCACCTACAATTGCTACTCCAGCTGCAACAGGAGCACCAACACCTGTAGCACTTAAAACAGCCGATCCGGCCATCAGAGCTTCCCCTACATTGGCTATACCCTCACTATAATTTCCATTGGAAAAGTTGCTGAATGCATCAAGACTGCTGGAGACGGTATCCCAAGCCGCAAAGAAAGGAGTAGCTTTACCTAAAAACTTTGCAGCATATTTAGCCGGTTTACCAAATGCTCCTGTTGTATACGCATCAAGCAAATCAACTTCTTTAGTGATTCCTTTCCAGAATTCCTTTCCTTTTCCAAGTAAATTCTTGTATTTTTCTTCAAAATTCTTCGCACTTCCAAAACCACCATTCATCATCGCCTGCCAAGCTTTTTTTATCTCTGCTGGATCCTTGAAGTGTAGCTTTAAGTACTTATAATACCTGATTGCATCTTTTGCATCTCCATAAAATTCAATGCCTTGAATTGTGGTTATTGCTGCACCTATATAGCCATTAATATCTTCAATTTTTCCCCAAGTGTCTTTAAGGGCTTCACCTGATATATCCTGGATCTTGGGATTGTTGGGATCAATCCCTGTTCCTTCTTTTATCATATCATTGAAAGTATCTTTTGCTAAATCTAAAGCAGGGGAATCAACATTGGGTGAATCCCCATTTTGTGGCTCCTTGGGAGAATCAGGAACTGCAACTTCTGGTTTATGAATTACAGGGGGTTTTACTGGTTCCGGCGGATGAATCTCCGGTGGATGAATCTCCGGTGGATGAATCTCCGGGCCTGCTGCTAAAGCCGTTAGCGGGAATAAATACATTATGAATATCAAGGACAATATCAATACTGCCAAGTTTCTCCGAGAAGATCTTCTCATAAGCTCACCAACCCACCAATTGTTGTAAGCTCAATCGATCACCGGAGCCCGAGCTGAATCCGTATAGGAGATCGACTGTGATTTCAAAAACAACAGATGGATTTCCGTAGTAGCGGTCGCCACAGCTTGATCATCATTGATACTCACATTAACTTTACTGAGGTTATAGTTTGCCGAACTACCAAAGGATGAATAGGCTTGCTGTCTTGCTTTATTCACATCCCCGGTAACCGCCGCCACCCTGACAGCATCCCTTAATGCAGATTCAGTCTGAATGACTGCCAAACCTGCCAATGCCACCTGCCAAAGGAATAGTGCCATAAAGATAAAGAGAGGGATCAAAAAGACAAACTCTATGGTTACCGATCCTTTTCTTGCTTTGAGAGCTTTGAAAAGCACATTCGCTTTCACTTAACTTCCCTCCGTTAGAAGTTAATCACGCGTTTGGGAAGCAGTTTTAAAAACTCACGTTTTGGCCCCATCCCTGATCCTTGAATATAGGTGTCTTGAAAAAAGTCCTGGAAAATTAATGGTCTGTACCTGACCCTGGCTTGGACTTCGATTCTCCCTCCTTCCACAGGATAGATGATCTTCCCATGAACATCCCCGCCATTTTTTTGAACATAGTAGCGAACAGCTTCTACCATCTCTTGCTCCTTTTGTTTCAATATCTGATCCGCTATATTTGCCAACAGCTGTTGATCCACCTTGGACAGCATTTCTTGAATCTTCTCGTTTCCCAATCTATCTGTTGAGCCAGGTATGGTGACAGGTCCTTGTGTCGGCAAGGGGAGTTTGGGAAGTATCCATTCATCCAGTTTCTTGGTAGCAGCAATGCTTCCCGCATCCGCTGCTACTTCGGCTGATGAATGCGATATTTTCACCATAAACATACTGCCAAAAAACAACCCAATCATTAGGAAGGCAGGCAACAACATCAACCACATCGTTGTTGCCCCACCTTTTTGATTTCCAAGTACCTTAAACATGGTACTCCCCCACTTAAATCATTTTAATTTATTTCTCTCCTCTTGTTCTTTTTTATTTATATCCTCTATCGTCTTTGCTTCATTGCTGTTTATAGCAGTTTCGATGTTCTTGTTCCTATCTACAATGTATTTTTTGATCAATTCAAACCGCTGAACAATCATGGTTTTTAATGCATCTTCATTTTCTATTTTTCCATTTTCCACTAGAATATCTTTTAGTGAGTGCAAATGATCATTTTCCCGAGAGTTCATATCATGAAAACTAAATACAATGTTTTTAAGATTATTCCATTTAGAGATTGATTTGTCCGTAACATCTTTCCAACTATTAAGTGACCACTCGCGCCATTCTTCATCCAATCGAGCTTTTTCCCTCTCAAAATAGGATTTCAGATCCTCTTGATTATTCACCGTTTGATAGGAACCCCCACCCGCTTCGGCGACTGCTTTTAATGCTTTCTGTCCTGCATCATCCACATCAAAACCAATAATATTGACCACTGCCTTGATGTTGGAATTATGCAGGTTTTTGGCCTCCTGAACAGGGTTTCCCCCACACGTTTCCACCCCGTCACTTACAACATAGATAATGTTTTGGATTCCTTCTCCATGTTGTTTGGCCAAATCATTTTGTGCGGATTTGATCGAAGCTGCCAACGGCGTCCAACCGGCCGGTTTCAGACTGGCGATTGCAGATTGAAATCGACTGGAATCATATGTTTGAAGTGGGTAAAGGATTTCGCTGCTGCTACAGGAAATGGCCTTATCTTTCTCGCTGCTTGTCCCTTTATTGCCATAGACACGAATGGAAACATTGGCCCCTTTGGGCAAATTGGCAGCAAATTGTTGGACCGCTTGTTTGGCCAGATCCATTTTGGTTTGCCCCTGAATCTTGCCAGCCATGCTCCCGCTGCTATCGATGAGGATCTCTACATTCATCTTGGTGAGCGGTTGTCCGTTGGGCGCTTTGAGGCTGCCCGGTTGTTTGATGTTGGATTGCACCGTCGGGTCCAGATTATCCAGCTTTTTTACCAGTGAGCCGTAATCTTCCGCCACCAAAGGAACGATGCGGTTATATGCCTCTTGAGCCGACATATTGTTCGGCCATGATTGGATGATCTTTTTCAGTTGGTTTTCATCAAAGTGGTCCCCGGAAAATTTTCCTGGTTTTTGCTTGAGAATATCCTGGATATCTGTCGCAACAGCAGGGGGGTTATTGGATTCTTTGGATTGGGTGTTTTCTTTATGTACATTATTCGTTTGGGAGCAGCCACTAAACAGGAGCGAAGTAAAAATCACCCCAATAAAAAGTTTCTTCCATGTGCACTTCATGATTTGTTTCCTCCTAAAAGAACTGTTTTGGGATTGTTGTTCAACAATCCCAAAACAGTTGTTAAGTGGGGTCTTATATAATTAAGAGTTTTTAACAAACTCCTCGATCTTTTTTCGGAGTGCTTCCGCCAAATCATTAGTTGCAACTTGTTTCAACAAAGCCGCAATGGCAATAACACCAGCTACCAGGAACACATACTCTACTGTTTGGGAACCTTTGCGATTCGAAAAGGCTTTTTTGTACGCGAGATAGCCTTTGATGACTCCCCTGTTGATGGCTTCCACCATCTTGTTCATCCACAATACCTCCCTTAATGAATGAATAAATGACGAATATGACAAGTTGCTAAGATATAAAACCTATCCTTCCAGTCATCACCTCCTTATCATCACATCTTCAGCGGGCTGTTGGGGCTGATCACATACTGGAGGATGATCACACCAAGGATCAGGATCATTACGGAAGGAGCAATAAGAGCACCACCGACGATCGTGATTTTGGGTCCTGCTTTCCCTGCTGCTTCTTTCGCCCTTTCCGCCCGCATACGACGCATTTCATCAGCCTGTTCCATAAAGGTGCTGGCGATGGGTGTCCCCAGGTTATGAGCTTGAATCAATGATTGAATCAGCCCTTCCAACTCCGGAGAAGCCGTTCGGCGTAAAAGGGAACGGTAAGCCACTTCCCTTTGCACACCAAACTTGATCTCATGATTGAGTCGGGCAAACTCCTCACTCAAAGGACCTTTGGTAGTCTCCACGTAGTAGGCTAAAGCGGAGTCCAAGCTCATCCCTGCTTGGAGCGTAATACTCATCATATCCAAGAAATCGGGTAGGTCCATCCGAGTTTGCTCTTGACGACGTTTTGCCAGTTGTCTAATCCCCAAAACGGGGATCAAATACCCGACCAAAGGCAGTGCAGCAATCAATACAACGGCTAAAGGTAAACCCAACAAATAATATGGCAATGCAATGAGTAATCCTGCCAACAGTCCTACAATCTTTGCGCCCTGCAACCGTTCCACTGTTAAATCAAAGGGATATCCCGCTTTGATGAGGGCATCTTCCAACACAAGCGGATCACTCAAAAATTGAATTTTTTCCCCCATCGCAGAAAACCGATCAAACCATTGATTCAAACTGTCTATCCACGATTTTTTTTTCGTAAAAACCGTGTTGGGCAAGTGATAAGATTCTAAGTGGTCCAATACTTCTTGTTGCTTCTTTCGATATGAATAGTAATGATAGCTTGCCGCTACCCAACATACCCATGATGTAAAGACTAGCAACACCAACGTGCTATCCATGTCAGCACCTTCTTATACTCGTATATCCGCAATCTTCCTTACCACCAAAACCCCGATGACTTGAAGAAGCACAAAAATCACCAATACGACGATTCCAAAGGGGTGTGTAAACAGCTGATCAAATCCTTCCATCATCTTGCTCAGTACAAACACAACCAATAGAGAGACAACGGGCAACATATAAGCGGAGTAACGCGATTGTGCAGTCGCCGCTTGAATAGTTTGGTGAATAATTTTTCTTTCTTCCATCGTTCTCGCCATTTCACTTAAAACCCGAGCCAAATCTCCGCCAGCTCTCCTTTGAATAATGAGAGCATTGACAAAAACTTGCATATCCTTGCTGTTAACCCGATTCAATAGATCTTTTAAAGCCCCTTCGAGATCTCTCCCCAATTGAACTTCTTTCACCACAGTGTAAAGTTCGTTTTTAATCGGCGGCGGTAACTCCCTTACTACCAATTCCAAACCTTGAGGGATGGAAAGTCCAGCTCTGGCAGCACTGCTCAGCAATCGACAAGCCTCTGACAATTGTCCATCGATTCTCTGGACGTAAATTTTTCTTCTGGATCGGAGAAAAAGTTTTGATCCAAAAGGCGCCGCGGCCATTGCTAAGGAGATACTGATGAAGGTGGGTGCACCCAATACCATGTTCAATGCAATTGCAACAATCCCCGCACCCAAAAGTACGACTAAACCGTATTCCGCGGGACGCAAGGGAATACTGGCCTTCTCCAGTTCAGGTTCCAATTTCTTCATCATCTCAAGCCGGTCCAGTTTATCCACCAATTCATCGGACCAACTTTTCGTTACCGTTTGTTGGGACAGCCATTTAGAAATCCGGTTCGATATTTCTCCCCGTTCGCCGCGGAGTGTGATAAACGAATACAATGCTAATAGAGCAAAAAATACGGAACCCCCTCCGAGCAAAGCGACTATCATCGAATGTCACCCCTGACAGGGCGGAAAATCTTCGGATCAACTGGTACGCCATATGCTTTCAGACGGGGTAAACACTTGGGAAGAATCCCTGTTGGTGAGAAATATCCTACCACAGTTCCATCTTCCTTCACCCCGGTTTGGTTAAATCGGAAGATTTCCTTCATCTCAAAGTGACCCTGATCGTCTTTTTGAATTTCAGCAATGGACAACATTTTCCGTTGTCCGTCAGGCAGACGTCCGATTTGAATAATAAAATCAACTGCACCCACGATATATTCACGAATGATAGCGGCAGGTAGATCAATGCTGGACATCATCACCATACCTTCCAACCGCCTCATGGCATCATCGGGTGAGTTGGCATGGATTGTAGTAAGCGAACCTTCATGCCCTGTGTTCATGGCTTGAAGCATATCAAATGCCTCCGCCCCCCGTACCTCACCGACGATGATCCGGTCGGGACGCATCCGGAGAGCATTTCGAACCAATTGACGAATGGTGATTTCCCCTTTTCCCTCCACGTTGGCAGGGCGGGCTTCCATCCCGGCCACATGTCCATGGGGGATGCGGAGCTCAGCCATATCCTCAATGGTAATGATCCGCTCATTCTCAGGGATGAAACAGGCCAACGCGTTCAACAAAGTCGTTTTCCCGCTACCTGTTCCCCCCGAAATAATCAAATTCAGTTTTGCCCGTACCAGACTCGTCAGAAATTGGGCCATATCCGGTGTTAAACTTCCAAACCGAATGAGGTCGTCAATCCTGATCGGGTCTTTTCGGAATTTCCGGATCGATAATAGTGAACCCTTCAGTGCGATAGGTGGAATAACAGCATTCACACGTGAACCGTCAGGTAAACGGGCATCCACCATGGGTGAGCTCACGTCTATACGGCGCCCAATCGGTGCCACAATCCGGTCAATCACATGTCGAAGTGCTTCTTCATCCCGGAATTTGATGTCCGTTTTGTGCAGCTTCCCGTTTTTCTCGTAGTAAACTTCCTCCGGTCCATTCACCACGATTTCCGTGATCTCTTCGTCCATCAATAATGGTTCCAGCGGACCATAACCCACTGATTCATCAATGATTTTGCTGATTAAACGGTCACGTTCTTGCCGGGTGATCACCACTTGTTCATCCGCAAGGTAGCGACCAACAATTCTGTCTAAAGTGATCCTCAGCTCATTGGAGGGTAATTGCGTTAATTTTTCAAGATCTGTCTCCCTTAACAAACGGGCTTTAAAATGCTGGGCCAATTTATCAATCCGGTTTTGATTGATTGAAGACACTGAATGTGATTGATTGGAGCGGCGACGTGATTTTTGAGGGCGGCTTTGAATCCGATCGAACAACGCCAACCGTTACACCCCCTTTTTTAGGCTGTTTTTCCGGCTTGTTGAGAAAGTAATTTCTTGGCTATCTTCTGAATGTCTCTGGCGAAAACCGAAAGCCCCCGCTCTCTTCTGGAAGTGCGCAACGGTGTTCCGCGGTTAATCATTTGTTGCAGCTTTTTCGTATCTTCATGAATTTCACCAATAACTGGATAGGGGAAATGTTGTTGGACAGTTTTTATATCAAGCTCATAATCCCTGCTTACCCGGTTGAGAATCACTTCCAGTCGATCGCTTGTATCCACCCCAATTTTCCCAAATAGATCAAGCACCCTCCCAAAAATTCTCATAGAAACCGAGTCAGGATTCATTACATAAAACAATTTATCCGACTCTTCCAATGCGGTGAAGGTGAGGGTACTCATTTCCGTAGGTAAATCCACCAGAATATAGTCGTAGTAAAGGCGAGCGGCACGCAACAACCGCTCAACATGATCTTCCGTCACTTGATCAGCTATCTCAGCATCAGCGGGACTGGCTAAAACCTCTACTTGTGAATACGGCTCTACCACTGTAACGTTCCGGATATGGTTATCATTCAGCTCTTCCAATACCGGTGTTAGATCATAGATTGACCGATCGCTCTCGATGTTGAGATAACTCTCCAATCCTCCGTACTGCAAATTCAAATCGACCAACAACACACCTGAGGTGGAATCGAGTTGCAATGTTTGGGCCAATGTGGAGGATATCAAACTCCGTCCACATCCCCCTTTACCACTGTAAAAAGAAATGATTTGCCCACGTCCCCAGGTGAAACTCGCACTGGCCTCCGATCGATACTCCTTCGCCTGATGGGCTTTTACCGCTCTGCTTAAAACATCCTCCAAGGCGGTAATTTCATCCGGTAAAAACAGTACATCAAATGCCCCTGCTCTACCCACATCACGGGTCCGAACCGGGTCACGACGTTCCGTTAAATAAATGATAAATACATCCGATACTTCCCTGGAAATATAGGGAATCAACTGTATTCCTGAACCATCCTTCATCTCATGCAGTAAAACGATATCCGGTTGTAAACGGGCAATCTCACGTCTTACTTCATTGGGATGAATATGTAAAAACTGCGGGAACTGATTTCCGACTCGTGATTGGATATCTTCTGCTTGTGCCGGTTCTTCCGTCACGACCAACAGCTTAATTTCCGCACTCATTGTAAACTTTGCCTCCAAAGGGATAGTCTATTATTGCGTCTCTTTCTTAGAGGGCTTTTTATTATTCCGAACATCATTAGAGGGTGCACCCTTTTTATTGGATGCTAAATTTTGACCCTTCGATTTGTCCTTTTCATTATCATCGTAAGTTTGCTTGTTGTCCGACCCTGAGCCTCCTACCTGGGGAGCCTTCAATACACGTATGGACTGAGCAAAATTCTCGTATTTAATCAGATTGACAGCATCGTTGAATTCCAGTTCCAACCATATTGCCTTACCATCGGAGGATACCATGACAACCGGCTTGTCAAGTAGCAAAGGTTTTGTATCCACCTCATCTTGTCCATTTTTCTGAGTCGTAACTATCACATCTACACGATCATTTACCGAGAGTGGTTGATCAAAGAAAACTCGCTCCGAGGTTGTTAATGCTACTAAACGCTTATCTCCCGATGACGTATCATTTATTGGTTTCAAGATGTTGGTTGTAAGTGGTTCACCCTTTTTCATCGGTACAACGGCGACCAGATGATCGATTGGATATTGGTAGCCACCATTGATTGGAATGGCGTTCAAGTTATTGACTATTGATCCCATAGCATACTTTCTTGGAACTGGAACTTGCGTGAAATCACTCGGTTTCAAAGGTTGACGGGCTGTGATCGGTTTAGCGGCCACATACATCGGTATCGTCTGACCGTAATCAGCCTCCAATTCATTTTGTTTTTCCAAAAACATAAAACCTGCAATGGCAGCCAAAACCACGGAAATAACGGTAAAAATGATGGCTCTGCGTTTTGCATCTTGCATGTTGGGTCAACACCTGCTTATTGTGGAATAGGAAAATTGTTGGTGGTTCAGGATAGAATTATTACAATATGCTATTGCTAGACAATATAATAGCAACCCTTTCCACCTATGACAATACACATTTTTTCATAACTCTCTTTTTTTCGACATCGTTTGCCTTTTCCATCGGGAGAAAACGACATCTAACCATCTTTTCACAGGGTAGTTATGGTAGAGATTGTACAATGTCGCCGCCAACATCACCCACGGCATGAAGTAGATACCAAGGATGATGAATACGATGACCGATCCGGTACGACGGATCCGTTTGCTCAGCCATTCATCCGCTAAAGCCAAATCAGAATGCGGGGTACCGCGACGAATCAGGCGCTGGTACACCTTGTATTTGGGTGTCAACGCTGAGGCGATTTACAAAGCCGGTAGAAGAAAGAGAAACACGCGTGCGCCGACGGTGGCGTCGACAAACAAGCTGTAGACCGCAATGCCCAGACAATGCCGATGGACAGCTTGCTGCCGGTGAAAAGGCGCGCCCCCTCTTTCTCCACCTTTTTCAGCGTCTCGCGCAGGGTCTGCCGCAGCTGGGGGTTGTCGAACCGCAAAGCCAAAGCTTTGCTCAGGTAGCGCACGGCAGTGCGATACTGCTGATAGGTGGTGGGGTATCGTCCTTCTGCCATCATCGGATGTCCGGCGGGCACTTTGGTCGAGCTGTAGTAGGCTTTGGCTTGGTAACCAATCGCCAGGCTCTCCTGGTAAACCGGGTTGTCCGGTTCGGCTTGCGCACACTGTTCCAGCAGAGCCACCCCGTCATCGAATCGCTCTGCCCGGATCAGCGCCATGCCGAGAGCGACCCGGTACTGATGGTTGTCCGGGTCCGTTTTGCAGGTACGCCGGTACTGGGTAACTGCTTCCTCCCAGCGGTTCAGCTGTTCGTAAGTTTGGCCGAGACCGTAGTAGTACCGCCCGTCATTGGGTTTCAGCTCGATCGCCCGCCGGAATGCTTCCACTGCCTGTTCCGGTTCGCCCCACTCCAATTTGGCGTGGGCCAGCAGTGCCCATGCGTCGGGGTTGGCCTGGCGCGCGAGGACAATCGTGTCCGCCACCCGGTTTTGCTCCAACAGTTCTGTTCCCCGGGAAATGATGGTTTCCACCGGAGTGACCGTACCAGTTCCCGTACGGGTGACATCGAATGCCGCGGCCTGCTCCCGGCGCACAGATGTCTGGAGCCGGGAAGCGGCGGTCAACTGCCGGTCATAGGCCGCCCGCTTGTCAGGGTCGAGCAGGATTTCCTCCGCTTCCTCCAGCAGCTGCACCATTCGCTCCGCCTCCTGGCGGCGCTCCATCTGCGGGGCATTGGTCCGGTTGCTCCATTTGCGCAGTTCCTGGTGGATCCGTTTGCGGATCCCCCCCTTATCTGCTTCGCGGGGAATCCCGAAGAGTTCATAGTAGTTTTCCATCGCCAACAACCCTTTTCCGTTTCAAAATGCGAAGGATACGCCTCAGCCGATGGCCAGTTTGCCGAGGCGTTGTTGTTTTTCCGCCACTTCTTCTTCAGTCAGGTTGGAGACGCGCTCGATCTTCAGCTCACCCAACCGCTGGCCGGAGGTCAAATCGACGACGGAGACGTGGATGATCCCATCGCGGTCGTACTCGAAGATCACTTCCAGCGGTGATCCTTTCGGACGCGGCGGCAGATCCATCACGCCTTCGCCCACGATCTTCACGTAGTTGAGGTCGGTGTCCTCTCCTTCCGTCACCTGCACGTGAAGCTGGTCTGGTTGTCCACGCTGGTAACGTAGCGACCGCTCGCCTTACACGGGATGGGGGTATCCTTTTTCAACACGATGGAGTTAACTTCCCGATCGTGTTCGTCTAGGGCGACGACACCCAAACTGTGGGAGTTGACATCCTGCACCTCCACGATCGGGAAATCCGCCGCTTCGTGCAGTTGGGCCGTGCCCCGTTGCACTTGGATCAGCGTACCCTGAATGGCCGCCCCCATCGCCACTACTTCGTCCGGGTTGACATCCATCGACGGTTTGATACCCGTCACGCGCTCGATCATGGCCGGGACAGCCTTCATACGGGTGGACCCGCCGACGAGCAGGATCTTGTCAATATCCTTCCACTGTATGCCTGCGTCTTCCAGCACAAACTCCATGATGCTCTGCGTCTGGCGCAACAGATGGCGCGTGATCGTCTCGAACGTTCCCCGTGTCAACGTGATGGAAGCGTTCACCCCGCCGGCGGAGAGAAAGGCGCTGGTCTTTTCGCGTGAGTAAAGGGTGCGCTTGGCCATTTCCGCTTTGTCGCGTAGATCCTGTTCCATCACCGGGTCGTCGAACAGATTGGGGCCGCCTTGTTTTTGAAACTCTTCATTCAGGTATTTCATGATTTCGTTGTCCCAGTCGAAGCCGCCCAGGTTTTTTGCCCCGCCAGTGGCGACCACCTCGATGCGCTCTCCGTTTAGACGCATGATGGTAACGTCGAACGTGCCGCCACCCAGGTCATAGACGAGGATGGTCTGCTCCTCCCCCACCTTGTTCAGCCCGTAGGCGAGAGCGGCCGCGGTCGGCTCGTTAATGATGCGCAACACATTGAGCCCCGCAATCCGTCCGGCGTCCAGCGTCGCTTTTCGCTGTGCGTCATCGAAATAGGCGGGAACGGTGATGACAGCATCCCGGATCTCCTCGCCCAGGAGCATTTCCGCATCTTCCTTGAGCCGTTTCAAAATGATGGCGGAGATGTCCACCGCATTGTAAATCTCGCCGGTCTCCGTGCGGAACTTCCATGATTTTACGCCTATCTGCCGTTTGGCAAACTGCACGACGTTGAGCGGTGACATCACCGCCGACCGCTTGGCGATGCTGCCGACGATCGGCTCGTTCCCCTCAAACAACACAACGGAGGGGGTGATGCGTTCCCCCTCGCAGTTGACCAGAATCTCCGGCTTCCCGTAAGGGTTGACGACAGCGATCGCCGAGTTGGTCGTACCGAGATCGATGCCCACAACCTTGCTCATCGCTTGTCCACTCCTTCATCCGGTTCCATCCAATCAGGTTCTCTCTGTTTACAACCTGACTGAATCCAGCAGTTGTTTCCGCTCTTCCAATACGTCTTCGGACAAGATGTTCGTTTTCTGCATGACGACTTCGCGGGTCTTCTACCCGCTCTTCAGCTCTTTGGCCACCACTTCGATCACGCCGTCTGCATCATTGCGGAGCGTTATCTCGATTACCAATTCCCCGGCCTTATGCGGCGGCAGGTTACGCAAGCCCGCTTTGCCGATCAGCTGTACGTTGGGGGAGTTGGGATCTTCGTCCTCTCCCTGCAGCACCTCGATCTCCACCCGCGGTTGGTTATCCTCGCCGGTGACGTAGGTACGGGTCCGTTCGCAGGGGATCGGCGTTGCTCGGGAATGATGATGCTGTTGACATAACGCGTTTTGTCCGAGGACAGCGCCTTGACACCCAAACTGTGAGACGCCACGTCCTGGACGACGATGTCAGCGGCCCCTTCCAGCGGCGGTGCGGATTCCTGCTCCCCTTTTTCCATCATGGAGACGACCGCTTGAATCGCTGCTCCCATCGCCACACATTCGTCCGGGTTCATATTACGTGCCGCATCCTTGCCGGTGACGCGCTTGATCATCTCCTTCACAGCGGGAATCCGGCTGGAACCGCCGGCGAGCAGCACCGTGTCAATCTGGTCCCACGTCAAACCTGCCGACTGATCACCCGTTGTATACAGGCTTCCGTCCGAGCGATCAGATCGTGGGTGAGCTCGTCAAACAACTCTCGGTCGATGTCTACCCGCAGCGCCTTGTCCCCGGTGGCCAGTGTAACGGCCAATTGGTTGCGGAAGGAGAGATCCTTTTTGGCGATCTCCGCCTTGTCCCACAAATCCTGCAATGTGTGCGGTTCCTGGCGGAGATCCATCCAGTAGGCACGCATGAATTCCTCGGCGAAATAATCGACCAGCCGCTCGTCGATGTCCTTGCCGCCCAAGTGGGAATCCCCGTCGGTGGCTAGGATGGTGAATCGTTGCCCCTCCACGCGCATCACCGTCACGTCAAACGTCCCACCGCCGAAGTCGTACACCAAAATGGTCTGATTGCCCTCGGCCTTGTCCAATCCGTAGGCGAGCGCGGCCGCGGTCGGCTCGTTGATGATGCGGATCACGTCGAGGCCGGCGATTTTGCCCGCTTGGCGGGTGCATTCCCGTTGGGCGTCCTTGAAGTAGGCCGGTACGCTGATGACGGCTTTGTTCACCGGCTTGCCAAGGTAGGCTTCCGCGTCCGCCTTCAATTTTTTCAGGATCAATACGGACAGATCCTCAGAGAAATAGTCCTGCCCGTTCACATTGAAACGATACGAGGGATTCCCCATCTCACGCTTGATGAAACGAACCGCCCGGCGCGGGTCCACCAACGCCTGATGGCGCGCTTCCTTGCCTACGATCGGGGTACCATCCGGCTCAAAAAAGATGACGGACGGGGTGGTCCGATCCCCTTCGCGGTTGGGAATCACCTCTGGCTTCCCGTATGCGTTGACATAGGCAATCGCGGAAAACGTCGTCCCCAGATCGATCCCGACAATCACTTCTTCACTCAAGATGAGTACGCTCCTTTCTCATATCTTGAAACTGGCATTATCCTCTTTCCACCAACGACGTGGACGACGCCGACCGATACCGCTTCACGATCACTTCTTCCGGTCGCAGCACCGTATCCCGATAGAGAATCCCGTGCCGGACCACCCTGGCCACTCGGTTGTTATCCGCAGGATCATCGGTGTGCTCCACTCCGATCGCATGCTGTACGCGCGGGTCGAAGGCGTCGGAGCCCGTTCGCATCAGCTGTATCTCCCGGCGGTAAAGAATCTCCAGCACCTCGTCCTTGAGCGTCTCCAACAGAAGGGCAAACGTGCGTCCGATCTCCGAGTCGGTATCGATCTCCCGACTCATGTTATCCACCCGGTCAAACAATAAGATCAGATCTATGTATAATGGCTTGTTTTGGCGAAATGCTGATCCTGTTTTAGTTCTTCCAGCTCGGCATACAGTCGGTCAAACGCTTCTTCTTTGGTTTTGTCGTAGCGGATCCGGTTTTCGATGATATGATTGAGTGAGGAGAATTCCTTGTTCAAATGGGTCAGAGAAGCGAGGAGTTGTTGAAGCGTGTGTTGGTCGGATTCGGTCTTGCCCGTGGCACGGATCTCCTGCCAAAACCAATGTTTCCCGGTTCGTTGTTTGTCCTTCACGCGCGGCTTCCTCCCGGCTCAAAATAGATACAACCCGTAAGTGACGAGAGTCCCAGTAAAAATGAAGGGCGCCATCGGCAGCGTCGATTTCCAGTCTGCCTTTTGGCTGAACAGTTTCATCGGAATCGCCACCAAAGCCGCCAACACGTGGGAGATGAGGAATATGGCGAAAAATTTCTCCCAGCCGACACATAAACCAATCATTGCAAACAGTTTGATATCTCCCCCGCCAATGGCGGTCGCCCCGGTCAACGCCCCGATCGTCGCCAGCACGAACAATACGCCGAAACCGGTGAGCAGGTAGTCCCACCACGGCTCCACCCGATACCAGAGACGAAACACGATGGCAAACGCCGCTCCGGCCAATACGACGCGGTCATAGATGAGCCGCTCTCGCAGGTCGGTGACGCTCGCAATCCCGGTCAAGATCAACAGTACGATAAAGACAAAATGTTCCCCCACGTTTTGATTTCACCCTATTCTTCAAGCATCAGTAACCGATCCTTCCCATTTGGAATGCTCACTGTTCAAGAAATTCTACGGATTGAGCCATGGCGAATCTCAAATCACATTATACTCGTAAACTTCCAAACCGGACAACGAGAAAAATACGAATCTGGTAGACTTTCGTCCCTTTTTGATAGAATCAGATACACTGGAGTGACTGATGGAGTGAGGTGGATTTCGTAATCGGTCTCGGCTTACGAAAATAGAACTATATACAATGGAAGAAACACTACGATAAAGGTTATAGACAGCTGGATGATATTGAGTTAATACTGCACGGTTGATGTATCAAAGACTCTCCAAAGAAGGCGAAACGCCGCATATAAACGACCACGACCATTCCCAGATCGCTTCAAATGATTCCCACATTCCCTCTTACAAACCAAACCGCCTCTCCATACCGTCGAGCGGTACGAAGAGGCGGTGGTTGACACTGGTTGAAAGAGCTTAATCGTGCCTATCCATTCTACCAAACGACTCCTAGTTCAAGCCAACCGCCCAACCTTCACGGGACGAGTCAGCCGCGCCGGTATAGGCGCCCGTGACGGGGTCAATCACGATGCTCTGCACGTTACCGATACTTTGCGGACTGCTTTCAAACTGATGCCCCATCTGCGTCATTCGTTCGCGGGCGGCATCCGGTACACCGGCCTCCCAAAGGATCATGGGGTATTTGTTGCTGTAGATACGTGGCTCTTCGATCGCCGATTTGATGTCCAGTCCATCCACCAGTTTGTACATCAGTACTTGGAACACCGACGCGATGATCGTCGGACCACCTGGTGAACCGACGGTCATCACCGGTTTGCCGTCTTTGAACACGATCGTCGGACTCATGCTGGACATCGGGCGTTTGTTGGGCTCCGCTTGGTTGGGTCCGCCCGGTACGGCGTCAAAGTCAGTCATTTCGTTGTTCAACATGAAGCCATAACCCGGTACCATGATCCCCGTACCGAACTCCTGTTCAATGGTAGTAGTGTAAGAGACAAGGTTGCCCCAACGATCGGCCACGGTGAAATGCGTCGTTTGTCCGATGTGATTGTCGTCCGGCTGCCTCACCGTCTGGTGCGGGGCACCCGATTGCTGGTATTTCCATGGATCACCGGGTCGGACGTCAGAGTTGGCCTTGTTGGGATCGATCAACGCAGCACGTTCCTTGATGTAGCGCGGGTCCAACATTCCCTGAACCGGTACGTCCACGAATTCCGGGTCACCGATGTACGCCCCGCGGTCTGCATAGGCGAGATGCATCGCTTCCGTCATCAGGTGATATCTCTCCGGCGAACGGATCGCGGTTTGCCAAGCGTTTTTCTCTTCCAGCAGTTTCAGGATGTACATGATGGTCACTCCGCCAGAGCTGGGCGGTGGCATCGTCGCCAGGTGATACCCATGAAAATCCGCTTCCAACGGCTTGTCCACCGTCACATTGTACCGCTTCAGATCATTCATCGATATATGGCCACCGTACGCATTCACCGTTTGGACGAGGGCTTGGCCGATTTTCCCGTGGTAAAACACGTCGGGTCCGAAAGCTTGGATCAGGCGGAATGTCTTGGCCAGATCCTTTTGTACCAGGAGGTCACCTTCTTTCAGCGGCTCGCCGTTCGGGAGGAACACGTCTTTGGCCGCGGATCGGGAAAGCCTCTCCTTGCACGCCGCGATATCTCTGGCCAATACCCAGTTTACCTTCACCCCGCGTTCCGCCAGGAGAATCGCCGGCTGGATCAACTCGGCCATCGGTTTGGTGCCCCATTTGTCCAGAGCCGTCTGTAATCCTTTCAGCGTTCCGGGAATACCGACGGCGTAACCTTGCGTGGAGCGTACCGGAAACGGGATCTCCTGACCGTTTTTATCGAGGAACATGTCCGGCCGTGCCGATTGCGGCGCCCGTTCGCGACTGTCGATGATGGAGACTTTTTTCGTTTTGGCATCGTACACCATCATAAATCCGCCGCCGCCGATCCCGGACATCTGCGGCTCGACGACGTTTAAGACAAATTGAATGGCAACAGCCGCGTCCACCGCATTGCCTCCGTGTTTGAGCACTTCGGCCCCCACCTTGGAAGCCAAGGGATGCGCAGTCGCCACCATGCCGTATTTCCCATGAGCCACCTGTCCTTCGTCCGTTGACCAACCAGGATGAACCGATGTCGGTACTTTGGCGGCCGTTTGCGCCCACACTCCCGTAGGCAGGGACAACATCAACACCAACAGCAAACTGAGTAGAATTCCTCGCCACACTCGCCGCTTTCTCATCTCCCGATTTCCCCTCCTTATTTGGCTGAAATATATCGAATTATCTACACAATAACGGTAGCACAATTGTACACAAGTTTAAAAATATTTGACAAGCCCGTTGACAGGGGTTTACGACAGATTTACATGGGGTTCACATCATTCCGTTACGATATTCAGTGGAGACGAGAGAGCGGATCCGGTGATTCTGTACCAGGGCGTGTCTGATCATCCCGTAAGGGGGCAATCTACCCCATGTGAGTGACATAACCAAGCCCAGTTGAGCGAAACGGCCATGATCTGCTGTAGAGCAGGTGGAGCGATCCGGAAAAATATGCGAACGATACGGATCAGATACACCCTAAAGACAATCCCAGTATAGAGGAGTGAGACACATGAAACATTGGATGCATCGACTGCTGGCCGTCGTCGGCGTATGGACGATGGTGGCGGCATTGGCGATTCCGACCGTATTGGCCGCCGACCTCACGCAAGTGAAACAAACGGGGTTGCTCTCCCCCGACCGCATCCTGAATGTCGGTCACCGGGGCGCATCCGGTCATGCACCGGAGCACACAATCCCGTCCTATGAACTGGCGCAAAAGATGAAAGCCGATTACATTGAACTGGATTTGCAAATGACCAAAGATGGTCACCTGATCTGCATGCACGATGAAACGCTGGACCGGACCACGAACGGCACCGGGTACGTCAAAGACCACACGCTGTCCGAGATCAAACAACTGGATGCCGGTTCCTGGTTCAACGAAGCCTATCCACAGTACGCTAAGCCAGAGTACAAAGGTTTGAAGGTGCCCACCCTGGAAGAGGTGTTGGATCATTTCGGACACAGCGCTAACTATTATATCGAGACCAAATCGCCGGAAACGTATCCGGGTATGGAAGAGAAGCTGCTGGAAGCACTGAATCGGCACCATCTGATCGGACCGAACGCCAAACCAGGACAAGTCATCATCCAATCCTTCAGCCCCGAAAGCCTGAAATTGAACCCCAGCATCCCGTTGGTGCAACTGTTGTGGCACGAGCAACCGGCGCGAATCACCGATCAGGAGCTGAACCACATTCACACCTACGCCATCGGTGTGGGCCCCAACTTCGACAAAATCGACCGTGCGTACATACAAAAAGTTCGTCAACACGGCCTGCTGATCCATCCGTACACAGTCAACGAGCAAACGGATATGAACCGCCTGATCGACTGGGGTGTAACGGGCATGTTCACCAACTTTCCGGACCGGTTGCATGAAGTGTTGAAGGATCGGGAAGGAAAATGACTTACCACCACACGGCTGCAGCACCAGAGGCACTCCCTTCGGTCACAGTGGACTTATCGTTTCATCTGCCGTGTCAACCCACATCCATCCACGATGGCTACGTACAATCCTGGATAATCAGTTTGTGAGCGATACCCGTTTTCTCAAAAACGAGGCCAGTGCCTCTTGGACACTGGCCTTTCACTATTTACCTAGCTTGAGAGGGAGGATTGGCAAAGGAGGAAGATGTTGAATCTTGACCCCATTTCAGCTTCAATCAAAGAAAACGATCAATGGTGATACACATGATGGTATACATGATGGTGGTATACATGGTAATGGGGAACATGACGCGTAACATAATAGGGACCGTAATGGGCGTGATAATAACGCCCGCATCCCGTTAGCGCCAAAAAGGAGCCGATCAGGAGATACCATATCCACGCTCTTCGTTTCATGGTTTTCTCCCCCTTTTCCAGTGGCAGTGGGACCAAGGACACCATATCGGATGAGGATTAGAGTTAACTTAATATTGTATTGGAATTTCCTTATAGGATTGCAACAAATTTATAACATCCGAAGGGTGAGCAGTAACTGGAATGAAGAGACCCATATTTTGGTCTGGAAATCTCCCTGTTCGCTTGTTACCCTCTAAGTGTAGAGCGGATCTGAAAAAGAGGTGTTCACCTTGTTGATCGTTCATATCCTGTTGGGTATCCTCTTCGCTTTCGTCATTTGGAAATTGTTGAAGATTACCTTGAAAACTGCTTTCTGGCTGTTTCTCATCGGCCTGGTGGTGGCCGTCGTATCCCCTGCCCATTTGCATATGGTCAAAGGCGTGGGATTTATCATCCTCTCCTTTTTGGGCGGATTGCTGTTGATGAGCATCGCCGGTTTTTTCTTCTTCGAGGATCATTGACATCTGTGTTGTTGAACAGCCACCACCAGATCTGCTTCTTCTTATCCGTCATCTGCCGGGGGCTCGTCTTCTCCTCAGGCACCGGCTTCACGGGGTCCGCCACATCGATTTTCGCCGAGCCAATCTGCATTCCCCAATCAAAAAACGTTTGTGGGTGTTCGACCAGATGGCGGAGATCTGAAGGCGTACTCCTTAAGGGTCTTGGGACTTATCCTCTTTTGCCCCCATATTGGTAACAAAACGATCGATCCACCCCTGTGCCTGTTTTCTGATGTATCCTGGGAGGACAATTATTTTCTCTGTATTCTTACAAAGTATGTACAGAACAGATTTAATAATAGATGTAGATTAGAGCTACACCAAAAAGAACCACTACTCCATAAATAACACTTAACAACAAGACAGTTTTCCCTCTATTTTGATTATACTTCTCATTCTGTGCTGGGTTTTGTGCCACTCCTAATTTAAATGTAAGTACGAAAGAAATAGCTATACATAATATACAAAAGATAAAGATTACGTAATTAAGCATGTAATCCCCTTCTTCCTATTACATTGTTTTTAGTGTATCAGCGTATCGTGATCACGAATAGCTCTTAATCCATGTATGTGTAGATTCATTGGATTTGTAGCCACGGCCCCCTGGTCCGACCTCTTCTTCCATAACATCTTGGACACATCCTGCACATGGCAAAATTAAACGATCCGCCCGGTTGCACCGAGCGGATTGAGTGACCGAATACCTCTCTCACATCTCATCCCTGGACGGACCGTACACGCCGGGCAAGCGGAGTCCGGCCTGACGCATCAGAACGGTCATCTGACCGCGATGGTGAATCTCATGTCGGATAAGGATGGACAATGTGAAGGCATTGGTCCACTGCATGCCGTACATATCATTCGTTTCTTGCAACGTCTCATCGGTCCATTGCTGTCGGATCGCCTCTGCCATCGCTTCACTCGCTTGCCGATAACGTTCGGCGATGGTTTGGGCAGACGACGGCACGGGCGCATCCTCTTTCGGCGCATCAAACACCAGCCCGGTTCGGGACATCATTTCATGAAGGGTGGTCACGATGTGCCAGGCAATCTCGCCCAGTGTCCGGTCTTGCGGAGAAACGGCTTGTCCCAACGATTCGTCGTTCAATGCCCGCAACACCTTATACGTGGAATCACTTTCCATTTCCCAATCGGTCAAGAACTCGTCAATCGTGCGGTACATCAAAATAACCTCCTTTTGGATCATCCAAAAAGGCAAACATATGTTTGTTCTTCTATGTTCTATACCCATCATTCCTGTTCCTGCCGATGACTACATTTTTTATGTATGTTCATAAGAAAATAGGACGCCCCCCATCCATAAACAGGGGAAACGTCCTGTCCTGCCTCAACGATCGCGCATCAACGGGAACAACAGAACATCCCGGATCGAGGCGCTGTCTGTGAGCAGCATGACCAGTCGGTCGATCCCGATGCCGAGACCCCCGGTCGGCGGCATGCCGTATTCCAGCGCTTCGAGGAAATCTTCGTCCATCGGGTGGGCCTCGTCGTTACCCGCGGCCCGTTCAGCCAATTGCGCTTCGAAACGCTGACGCTGATCGATCGGGTCGTTCAGCTCGGAGAAGGCGTTGGCGTGTTCGCGCCCGACGATGAACAACTCAAACCGATCGGTGAAGCGCGGATCTTCCTCGTTTTTCTTGGCCAGAGGTGAAATGGCCACCGGATGGCCGTAGACGAAGGTGGGCTGAATCAGCTTGTCCTCCACTTTTTGCTCAAAGAATTCGTTGACGATGTGCCCAAAGGTCATGTTAGGCTCGATTTCAACACCATGTTCCTTGGCCAAACGACGGGCTTCCTCGTCGCTCATCTCCTGTTTGAAGTCGATGCCGACGTGTTCCTTGATCAACTCGACCATCGATTTGCGGTCCCACGGCGGGGTCAAGTCGATCTCATGCCCTTGGTACGTGATTTTGGTTGTACCCAACACTTCCTGCGCCACATGGGCGATCAGGTTTTCCGTCAGGTCCATGATATCGTGGAAGTCGGCATAAGCCTGGTAGAGCTCCATCATCGTGAATTCCGGATTGTGCTTGGTGGAGATCCCTTCATTCCGGTAGACGCGGCCGATCTCGTACACTTTTTCCAATCCGCCGACGATCAGCCGTTTCAAGTGCAGCTCGATGGCGATCCGCATGTACAAATCCATGTCCAACGCATTGTGATGCGTGATGAACGGACGTGCTGCTGCGCCGCCGGCGATGGTGTGCATGGTCGGCGTCTCCACTTCAAGGAATCCGCGTTCGTCCAAGTACCGACGAATCGCTGCGATGATCCGGCTCCGCAGGATGAATGTCTCCTTCACTTCCGGATTCATGATGAGATCCAGGTACCGTTTGCGGTAACGCAATTCCACGTCTTTGAGACCATGGAATTTTTCCGGCAGGGGGCGCAGCGATTTGGTCAGGAACGTGACGGTATCGGATTTGACACTGGTTTCGCCGCGGTTGGTTTTGAACACGATCCCCGAGATGCCCAGCCAGTCACCGATATCGGCCGTGCTGAAAATCTCGTACTGTTCTTCCCCTACCCGATCCAGCCGCACATAGATCTGAATCCGACCGGTCACATCCTGCAAATGGGCGAACGACGCTTTTCCCTGTTTCCGCTTGGACATAAGGCGACCGGCGATGGTGACGGTAACCGCCTTCTCCTCCAGTTCCTCTTTGCTCAAATCGCCATAGGTGTCCAGGATTTCCTGCGCAGTGTGTGTCCGTTCGAACTTGCCGCCGAACGGGTCCACTCCTTTTTCCCTGAGCGCTTCCATTTTGTCACGGCGCACCTGTAACAGTTCGTTCCGCTCCAGTTCATTGCGTTCTTCTTCTGCCATGCCTCGTTTCACTCCTCCGGTACCCAGCCGCCTTCCGCCGCGAGATGGGGCGGCTGCTCGGGTGTCAGTCTCCAACTCTTTTGTTCAGTTGGTCCAGAGATGTCCGGCAAATCGGTTTTCATCTGGGTGAGCCGAGCGGGCAATTCCCTTTAAACAATGTGTCTTTGCTCGTGATTTGCGCTTCGAATCACTGCCCTCATCAAGTCGCTCGATTCAGCGTGTTACCGGACACATCTGATTGATCAAGCGGTTTGTACCATCTGTTCAGCTTCCAGTTGCTCCACGAATTGGAGCAGGACACGTTCCATCCCTTCCCGTGTCTCCTGCTCATTTATTTGATCTTTCACCTTGGCTGCGCCGCGCATTCCCTTCAAGTACCAGGATGCGTGTTTGCGCATTTCGCGGACAGCCACTTTTTCACCCTTCAGCTTGATCAGCCGGTCCATGTGCAACAACGCAATCTCTACCTTTTCACGCGGCGTCGGTTCGGGAAGCAATTCTCCCGTGGTCAGGTAGTGTACTGTCCGGTAGAGCATCCACGGATTCCCCAAAGCGGCGCGACCGATCATGACCGCGTCGCAACCCGTTTCATCCAGCATGCGACGAGCATCTTCGGGCGTGAAAACGTCCCCGTTGCCGATGACGGGAATCTTCACGGTTTCCTTCACCTGCCGGATGTACTCCCAACGCGCGCGGCCAGTGTACATTTGTGCTCGCGTCCGTCCGTGAACGGCCACTGCCTGCGCGCCGCCACGTTCTGCTGCCAGCGCGTTGTCCACGACGTAGATGTGCTCTTCGTCCCAACCGATCCGCATCTTCACGGTGACCGGCTTTTTCACTACCGCCACCACCGCGGACACCATTTCCTCGATTTTGTTTGGATCGAGCAACCATTTGGCCCCGGCGTCACATTTGATGATTTTAGGAGCCGGACATCCCATGTTGATGTCGATAATATCGGCGTTGGTGTATTGATCCACGTATTTGGCGGCTTCCACCAGTGTTTCCTTGCTGCCGCCGAAAATCTGCAGACTGAGCGGTTTTTCCCGTTCATCCACGTACAGCATCTGTTTCGTCCGCTCGTTTCCGTGCAGAATCGCCTTGTCGCTCACCATCTCCGCGCAGACCAGCCCGGCACCGAACTCTTTGGCGATCAGGCGGAACGCCGGGTTGCACACGCCAGCCATCGGCGCCAGTACGACTTGGTTTGCCAATTCCACCGGTCCAATCCGAAACTTCGTCATGATGCCATTCCTCCTTTCTTCATACGGTATCCGGTTCTATTTTCAGTTCGGGAAGTGAAATCCGTCCATCATACAGCCGAATGCCTTCTTCTGCCGGCAACCGGGCGATCCATTCGCCCACCGTCGCGTCCGTTCCGGGAATCCGGTGATTCCCCGCCAGTTCCCCGAGCGGAACTAACACAAAAGCACGTTCCGTCATCCGGGGATGAGGAACGGTCAACGAAGGGAGGTTGATCGTTTCTTCCCCGTACAGGAGCAAATCCAGGTCAATCGTGCGCGGCCCCCACCGCACCAGGCGGACCCGGTGGAGTGAGCGCTCCACTGAGAGAAGCACATCCAGTATAGCTTCCGGTGACAGTGTGGTCCGTAGTTCGGCGACCAGATTGAGAAAGTCCGGTTGTTCCGTCACCCCAACCGGTGCCGTCTCATAGACGCGGGATACCCGTGTAACGTGAATCCCAGCCGTTTCGTGCAATCGGTCAACCGCCGACTGCAGGTAACCGAGCCGGTCGCCCAGATTGGAGCCCAGTCCGATGTATGCCGTTACTTCTCGTTTCATCGGCGTTTCCGGCGGATTTCCACACCCACCGCATCATAATGTCCCGGAATTGGGGGATCAGGCTTGGTGACACGCACCCACACTTCTTCGATCGGGAAGGCGGCGAGCAACGCTTGTGCGATCGATTCGGCCAATGTCTCAATCAAGCGGTACGTGCGCCCCTCCACCAGCTCCCGGACCGTTTCATACACTTTCGCATAATCCACCGTCCGGTTTAGATCATCCGTCTCCGCCGGTGCGGACAAGTCCAGCATCAACTCCAGATCAACGTAAAAGCGTTGACCCAGTTTGTTTTCTTCGGAATACACACCATGATAGCCGTAAAATTGCATCCGGCGGAAAAAGATCTTGTCCACGCCTTCACCCCCTCAGCGCGTCGGGCCCATACAACATCACGTCCATCATCCGGGCGACGCGGACCATCGGCTGAACGTCGTGGACGCGAATGATGCTGCATCCTTTGGCAATGCCCAGCGCCACGGTCGCCGCCGTGCCTTCCACCCGCTCGTTCACCGGCAGATCCAGCGTTTTCCCGATCATGGATTTGCGCGACGTGCCGAGCAAAACGGGGTATCCCAATGACGTGATCGTTTCCAGATGCCGCATAACCATGAGGTTTTCCTCATAGGTTTTGGCAAACCCTATGCCGGGATCCAAAATGATCTGCTCCTCCCGAACTCCCTGGGCACGTCCGATCTGGATACTCTCCTGCAAATCGGCGACAATGTCGTCCAGAAGCGAATCGTACGTCGCTTGTTCGCGGTTGTGCATGAGGATCGCCGGCACGCTGAATTCAGCCACCACCCGTGCCATGTCAGGGTCCCGTTTGAACCCCCACACATCGTTGACAATGTGGGCACCTGCTTTCAGTGCTTGCCGAGCAGTCTCCGCTTTATACGTGTCGATGGAAATCGGTACATTTACTTCTCGGGACACCCGCTCGATCACCGGGATCACGCGCTTCAATTCTTCCTCAACAGGGACCGGTTTGTGACCGGGGCGGGTCGATTCTCCGCCAATGTCGATGATGTCCGCTCCGTCGGCCACCATTTGCCGCGCGTGTGCAACGGCGCGATCCAGGTCGATATATCGTCCGCCGTCAGAAAACGAATCCGGCGTGACGTTGAGGATGCCCATCACCACCGTGCGCCGATGGACCGGTATTTCATGACCACCGACGATGATCGGGCGTTCCGGCCGTTTCAAAGCCACAACCGAAACCGGTGTCGCCGTCATCGATGACATGTTCGCTTGCCTCCTCTATCGTGATCACCCTCACAAATACGGGTCCGATGCCACTTCCAACTCACGGACGCTCCACAACCGACCGGTCCATTGCCGGTAGGCATCCAACAATCCGGCGGCTACTGGTCCGGCACCTTTGTCGAACCAACCCGGTATCGCTCGGACCGGTACGATTTCCTGCAAGGAGTTGGTGAGAAATATCTCATCTGCTTCTTTCAATACCGATAAGGGATACCGGCCTTCTTCCAACGGTAAATCCAACTGCCGGGCGAGTGCCAGTACGAATTGTCTTGTTACGCCGGGTAAAATCCCGAGATCCGTCGACGGAGTGCAAATCGTGCCATCCCGCACAAAAAACAGGTTGGTGACGATTCCTTCGGCAATCCAACCTTCGGGACTGAGTTGCAATCCCTCATGCGCGGGAAACCGCCCCCCCATCTCCAGGCGGGCCAACACGGAATTGAGATAGTTATGCGATTTGAGTGATGCCGTCCCACCCGGCACTTGACGGGAGATGTCCAACACTTCCACCGTTTTGCCTTCCGTATACATCTGTTCGGGCCATTTCGGCAACGGACGGGCAAAGATCACCGTCGTCGGCTCATCGTATTGCCGGGCGGACAATCCCGGCCCGACCGCACCTCCGGTAACGCTGATCCGAACATACGCGTCACGCAATCCGTTGGCATCCAACAGTTGTCGGATCGCCTCCGCCCACTCATGCGAAGAAAGCAGCGGACGAATGCGCAACAATTGCAACCCTCTGGACAAACGATCCACATGATCCTTCAACAGAAACGGATGACCCGCATACACCCGGAGGGTTTCAAAGACGCCCACCCCGTATAAAAAGCCGTGATCCATCACAGAAACAACGGCTTTGTTTTCCGGCACCAGTTTCCCGTTCAACCAAACGCAGTTCATAGCCGTATCCCCCGTTTCTGCGGCGCCGGTCGCTGGAGATACGTATCCAGAAACTGCAACAGCAGGGATAAACCATGTTCCGTCAAGATTGATTCTGGATGAAACTGCACACCTTCGACAGGGTACTGCCGATGGCGGATGGCCATCACTTCTCCCTCCGCCGTCCACGCGCTGATCCCAAATTGTGGCGGCAAACTATCCCGTTCCACCACCAGCGAATGATAGCGCATGGCTGGAAACGGCGAAGGCAACCCGCGAAACAGGGTTTGACCGTCGTGGTAAACGGGTGATGTCTTGCCGTGCATCAACCGACGGGCATGTACCACACGACCGCCAAAAGCTTGGGCGATGGTCTGATGCCCCAGGCAGACGCCCAAAATCGGGATGCGGCCGGCAAACCGTCGGACCACATCCAGGCAAATACCCGCCGAATCGGGTGTTCCCGGTCCCGGAGAGAGGATCAACGCGGACGGTTGCGCTGTTTCGATGTCCGAAAGAGTAATCTCATCATTGCGGTACACTTCCAGCGCCTTGCCCGATGAAAGCAGATATTGCACCAAATTATAGGTAAACGAGTCGTAATTGTCGATCAACCAAATCATGCCCGGGAACTCCTTGGATTTTCACCCATGATCTCTTCATCAGTTTACAACAAAACCCCGTCGGATAAAAGCGATGAAAAACAGGAAAAAAGCTACCTTGCCTTAGAACTGCCGCTACTACCATGGTGTGTCTGATAAATCCGTGAAGGAGATAATGCTTTTTCGAGTGAGCGACTGACCAAGCCCGGTAGATCGAAGACCCGGAAAGCGCAGGAATGCAATCTCGGGCAACTACTTTAGCGAAGCGTACTTTGCTCGCGTCTTGCGCTCCGGGTGGAGCGGCCATGACCTGCTTCCTTGCAGGGGCAGGTGAAATGAGTAGGGAAAGGAATTGGCAGTATTAACCAGACATACTTTACTAACTATAAGCGAATACGGCGGTCCATCCACAAACAAAAGCCCGCCTCCCCATACGCGGGAAGACGGACTTCGCTTTTGAACGAGACCAACCATTTGATCTTTACTCTTCAAATTGGAACAGCGGGGTGGTCAGATAACGTTCGCCGTTGCTCGGCACGACGGCCACCACTTTTTTGCCTTGACCCAAACGACGGGCCACTTTGATCGCTGCCGCAACGGCCGCACCGGAAGAGATTCCTCCCAGGATACCCTCTTCCCGTGCCATCCGACGAGCCCACTCGAATGCTTCTTCATTTTCCACGGTGATCACTTCATCATAAATCTCCGTATCCAGAATATCCGGAACGAAACCGGCACCGATTCCCTGAATTTTGTGCGGTCCCGGTTTACCACCGGAAAGCACCGGAGATGCCGCCGGTTCAACAGCAGCGATGTGAACACCGGGGATTTTCTCCTTGATCACCTTACCAACACCCGTGATCGTACCGCCCGTACCGATCCCGGCCACGAATGCATCGAAGTGGCCGTCCATTTGCTCCAACAACTCCTGTGCCGTCGTTTCCATGTGGATTTTGACGTTGGCCGGGTTTTTGAATTGTTGCGGAACAAAATATTCCGGATGTTCTTTGGCGATCTCTTCCGCTTTGGCGATCGCTCCTTTCATGCCTTGCGCACCCGGCGTGAGTACCAGTTCTGCACCAAACGCACGCAACAAGTTGCGCCGCTCCAAGCTCATCGTATCCGGCATGACCAACAGTGCGCGGTATCCTTTGGCCGCCGCCACCATCGCCAGACCGATCCCGGTGTTGCCGCTGGTCGGCTCCAGAATCGTGTCACCAGGTTTCAAAATACCCCGCTTTTCCGCGTCTTCAATCATGGAAAGGGCTATCCGGTCTTTCACACTGCCGCCCGGGTTGAAGAATTCGAGCTTCAGATACACGTCCGCGTCCGTTTTCCCGACAATCCGATTCAATTTCACAACCGGAGTTTGACCGATGAGTTCCAAAATATTGTTGCCAACTCGCATTGCTGTGAAGGCCTCCTAATCCCATTAATTTGGTCGGTTTTTCCGCTTTTATTTATCTTAACAATCGGACCAATCAGATGTCAATGCAAAATCAAACCTATGAAGAAAAACCCGGAGAACTGATTCCCCGGGCCTTGACTCACAAACTTTGGATCATCGTGGTCAATTCATCACGATCAAACACGTACCGTTCATTGCAAAAATGACAGTGTACTTCCGCTTGTCCCTGTTCCTCCAATAATTTTTGCAGATCCTCCTTGCCCAAACTGCGCAGCACATTGGCAATCCGCTCACGGGAGCAACGGCAGGCAAACGAGAGCGGCTGACGTTGGTGGACCTGCATATCAGTTTCACCCAGCACGGCTTGAAGCAAATCCTCGGGACTGGCTCCCTGTTGGATCAGGTCGGTGACCGATGTAACTTTGGAAAGCTGTTGTTCAACAGCGGAGATAACCGCATCGTCGGCACCGGGCATGACTTGGACGATAAAACCGCCGGAGGCGAGAATGGAAGCATCTCGGTCTACCAGCACGCCCACGCCGACCGCGGATGGGATCTGCTCCGAACTGGTGAAATAATAGGTGAAGTCGTCGCCCAGCTCACCGGAGACGATCGGAGATGCCCCCCGATACGGCTCCTTGAGCCCCAGATCCTTGATCACGTAAAGCATTCCTTTCCCAACTGCACCCGCCACATCCAGCTTCCCGGCGGCATTGGGCGGCAAATCAACGACGGGATTATCCACATACCCCCGGACATGTCCTTGAGCATCGGCTTCCACGACGATCTGCCCCAACGGGCCATCCCCTTTGATCTGGATCGTCAACCGGTCCTGTTCGCTTTTCAGCATCAGTCCCATCATAGCCCCAACCGTGACCGTACGGCCCAAAGCGGCACTTGCCACCGGCCAGGTATGATGCCGTCTCTGCAATTCTCCCACCAATCCGGTGGTCAATGCGGCAAATCCGCGCAATTGGCCATTGGCCGCTGTGACTCGAATGGCATAATCGCTCATGATGACCTCCCAGTTCCAACACGACAATATAAAAGACACGCAATGTGTTTGTTTCGTTGCTCATAAACCTGGGGTGTATCCGGTCATTCCAAAAGGGTGATTGAAATGAACAGACACACCCCGTCGGAGAAAGGCGACCTTTTCGGATCCGATTCAGTCACCTGTTTCGGTTGCGTTCGTAGATCAACCGCAATCCTTCCAGAGTGAGGAACGGATCGACCACATCGATCGTCTCCGCATCGCCGCAGATCAGTTCCGCCAAGCCTCCGGTGGCCACAACAGTGGGCCGCTTGTGGAGCAGTTGTTTCATACGGGTGACGATTCCATCCACCACACCGACATAGCCATAAAAAATCCCCGACTGAATCGCCTGCACCGTATTGCGCCCCACCACGCTTTCCGGCTTGACGATTTCCACCCGTGTCAGTTTGGCCGTCCGTTGGTACAATGCCTCACTGGAAACCGTAACACCCGGTGTGATCGCCCCACCTACATAATGCCCTTGTTCGTTGACAAAGCAGAAGGTGGTTGCCGTGCCAAAATCGACGATAATCACGGGAGCACCGTATTGCTCGATGGCCGCTACCGCATTGGCGATTCGGTCGGCCCCAACTTCCCGCGGGTTTTCGTACAGGATGTTAAGTCCCGTTTTAACACCAGGACCAACGACCAGCGGGGTCAGTCCCAAATATTTTTTGACCAAGTTGCGTAACACATGGGTGATCGGCGGGACGACAGAAGAGATGATCGCACCGTCCACTTGTTCAAAACGCAAACCGGCGTGCTCAAACAAATTTTTGAGGAGCATGCCGTATTCGTCTTCAGTGGAATTTCGATCCGTATGAATCCGCCAATGATGCACCAATTCCTTGCCCTGGTACAGCCCGGCTACGATGTTGGTATTGCCGACGTCCATTACCATTAACATGCCCATCCACCTGCTTTTTCAAAAAAAGTTCACATTCATCATAGCAAGGCACCCTTGCAAATTCAACGGAAAAGACCTGCAACGCCAAACATAATAAACCCGTCCCGAACGAGGCGGGTCATATCTTTCCTTCACAAAACCAAATAGCCTCTTGTTCCATCACTAAGTATTCATAGTATTCATAAAGTATATGAACGCAAGTTTTTGCAAGGGGAAGTTATAAGATCCAAATATCCCAAAAATATCCTCCGTCAGAGGCGTGTTTTAGATCATAAACGGTTAGGAGTGTGAAGGAAAATGAGGCAAGAACGTATTAAAATCATGTCTATCTTCGGCACCCGACCGGAAGCAGTCAAAATGGCTCCGCTTATTTTGGAAATGCAAAAGAACCCTTTGATCCAGTCCATTGTAACTGTTTCGGCACAACATCGTGAGATGCTGGATAAGATATTGAATACTTTTGGGATAGTACCTGATTTTGATCTGGATATAATGAAAAACAATCAGACATTGCCCTACGTTACCAAGGAAATTATGAGTCGGTTAGAGCCAATATTGATACAAGTGAAACCGGATCTTGTATTGATTCATGGCGATACGACTACAGCCCTGATATCGGCACTCATCGCTTTTTACAATAAAATCCCTATCGGCCACGTTGAAGCAGGACTTCGGACGAGAAATAAATATTCCCCGTTTCCTGAAGAGTTGAACCGACGACTGATCGGGGTTATAGCGGACTTACACTTCGCACCCACCGCTCAAGCAGCGGAAAACCTTCTTTCAGAAAACATCCATCCTCATGCAATATTTGTCACGGGAAATACAGTGATAGATGCCCTAAAAACCACGGTTCGACCTTCATTTCGCCACGAAATTTTAGACAAAATAGGCAATCATCGATTAATCCTTCTCACTACACACAGACGTGAAAACATAGGCAATCCCATGCGCAATATTTTTCGTGCCATAAAGCGGATCGTAAACGAAAATGATCATGTCCAAGTCGTTTATCCAGTACATCCGAATCCAGCGGTTATGGAAGCCGCTCACCATGAGCTCGGAAACAACTCCCGCATTCACTTGATCCACCCTTTAAATGTGGAGGACTTCCACAATATAGCCGCGCGGTCTTATTTAATATTAACTGATTCGGGAGGAATTCAGGAAGAAGCACCTTCATTGGGGATCCCCGTTTTAGTGCTGCGTGATACGACGGAACGACCAGAAGGTGTCAAAGCCGGTACATTGAAAGTTGCTGGGACCAGTGAAGAATCTGTTTATGAATCCATTAAGGAATTGTTAAACAACAGGCAACTATATGATCGCATGGCAAATGCACCAAACCCCTACGGAGATGGGACGGCGTCACAGAAAATTATTCGCCACATCATCGAATACTTCAAAGGGGAAAATAGACCATAACCCGATAATCGTTTTAGCATACCTTCGGCCCGAGCGGTGAAACGTCATCTGGTCCGCCGGGCGGTCCGGCTGGGGTCAGATCGGCTGTATGGGGCAGGGTTGGTGCAGATAGTACAACAAAATGAAGATTCAGTTCCATTAAACAAAAACAGCCCAGTAAAAAACGGGCTGCTTTCGTTTGATTAAAAAACTGAATGATGATGATCAGGCTCGACGTGCGATTTCCTCTATAATAATATTTGCTTTTCGAGCGCGAACTTCCCAAGTATTCCTTGCGGCGAAATTGATCCGGGCCTGTTTTGACTCCAGTGAATCTTTTTGTTTCAGCATGATTCCCAATTTATTGATAAAATCAGAGTGTGTTGTTGCGGTTTGGATGTATGGTTCCATAGCAATACATTCCGGCAGTGCCGTGGATAACACTCTTGCACCCCCAGCCAAGTATTCATAGGCTTTTACAGGATTTGTCGCTAAAGTGATTTGATTATAAAGGAAAGGAATAATAGCAACGTCAAAGTGTTGGATATAACTTAAAAGCTCATGGTGCTGTTTATGTCCCAGTAAATGCAAATTGCCTCTGCGGATATTTGGAATTGCAGGGGAGCGCAACGGTAACTTTGCACCTATAACCACAAAATTTACATTTGGATACTTTTTGCATAGAGAATCCATCAAAGGAAAATCGATCCATTTTGCCCAAGAGCCTATATACCCGACAATCGGGCCTTTCGGCAGATCTACTGGTCGTTTGTGTTTTATCTTGCTGAAGAAACTGAGATCGGCGCCATTACGAATCAGAGATACGGGTTTATTCGGATACTGTTCCTTCAGACGATCATAAATGGGCTTTGCTGTACAAACCACATGCTTTGATAAACCAACCATGCGATGCTCAAAGATGAGATGCTTTGTAAATTCATCAATGCAATCGAAGACGATGCCATCAGGTTGATAATTCTGCAAAGTATGCCAAATACGTGGGATATGGGTCCAAACAATTATTTTGTCTCTTTTCTTTAAAAGGGGAATTCGTTTGGTTATGAAGTGACCGTGATCAGAAACCAAAGTAACATTTTTGCTTACTTCCATGTATTTTTTTCCTATATTCGACTTCTGTATAACAAAGACTTTGTGGCCCAGTTTGCCGAATTGTGTCATCAGTTGTTGTGGGCGCTGTTTCATAAAACTCCAAGCGAATGGAATCCGCGGGCAAATGATGAATGCCATGGTAAACAAAGCCCCTTTCCTTTGTACGGATATCAAAACGTATGGTTTATACGGAATATGGAGTTTACACGCCATGCTTGATGTTGGCGGCCAGTTCTGAATGGTCGAGATCATTCCCCGTGTTGACCACACTGATCCGGATTCCTTTCGCACGGGCCAGAGGAACCCCTCTCCACACCCGCCGGATGTTCCAGGTGGACCGCCGAGGATATCCTCCCTTTCAATGTCGGGCTCCGGGACAGGAAAGTATTGTAGACGGGAAGAGTGGTCTCATGCCCTCTCATCACCACATACGATAAGGTATGAAAGCATTTCCGCCCCTGCTTGGACCCTTATCAGGAGGGCGATATTTTTTAGATGGTCGAATGGTGACGACCGAGTTTACGCCCAACGGCTCGTGCTGTCGACCAGCCAAACCCGTACAGCATGTCTGGTTGACCATGTTCAAATGTGTTAAGGTGAAAGTACCCATGTTTGATTCCCCTATGTAACTGGGGTGTGGTAACTTCCATTACACGAATCAAACATGGGCCATTTACCCACAAAAAAAGTGAGGCTTTCGTCTCACTTCACTGGATGGAGCCTCAGTCGGTGGTCAGGACCACATCGTCGATCTGGATCCCTTGGAAGAAGTTAGTTGTGCCAACCGTGTCACCCTGGAGGATGAAGCGGAGACGGGCGTAGACGGCCCCGGTCGGTTTCGGTCCGGAAACGGCGACATAGGTCAGCCAGTCGTTGGCGTCCCTGGTTGCCATGCCGGCTTGCCGTTGGATCAGGGTTTCTTCCAACAAGACCGGCGTACCACCGCTCCCCAACCACTGGATGGTGACCCGCCAGGGGGCAGTGAGGGTGGGAGTTACATTAATCAGGGCCGCTTGAACGGCAAAGCTGACATGCAGATGCGTGGTGCCGGAGGGCAACAAAACCCGTTGGCTGATGATGGCCACTTCCCCATCAGCGGTGACGGGCCCCAATTGGGCCACATTTTCCCCCTCAAAAGCCTGAGGATTCCCCGGATTGCTCGTGACGCCACTGGTATCCCAGAATGCCAGCGTCGACGCATCTTCGAAGAAAGGGTTTTTTAACAGATTGACACTCATTCAATATTTCACCACCTTCATACAACCTATGAAACTACTTCTCTCATTGACAGCGACGACAGACCAACTTTCAGGAGAAAAGGCGCCGATCACGTTCTCTATACCATGGTTCGGCGGTATTTGCCCTTGGATTCCTCTGGATCCGATACACGCCTCCGGCTCTATGAAACCAGTCTCAGCTCAGCAGCCGGTATGGCCGGACTTTTTTATCGCCGCCTTGAAAGGCGGTGATAGATCCTGATCTCCCGGAACAGCTTTTGAAAACGCCGGGTCCAGGTGTGCTCTCTCCAGCAGCGGTCCCTGCCGGCGCGGGCGATTTTTTTAGCTTCCTTCGGGTGGTCCAGGTAATACCGGATCTTGTTTATCAGGTCTTCCGGCGAGGAATACCCCACAATCTCCTTGTTGTACCGGAAAAACCTCCCAATCTCTGGAAAGTATTGGGTGAATACCAATCTTCCCGTGGCTGTGGCTTCAAATATGCCGACCTTGACGTTGGTATAACCTTTGACCGTGCGCGGGAAGTTGATCAGCATCTTCGCCGAATAGGCCGCTCTGAACCAATCCTCGCCGCGGACCGGTCCGGGGCTGTTTTTGGGGAAGGGCCAGGAATTGCCGTACAATTTGGTGTCGAAGTTTTTCACCAGCTTCCGGGCCAAGGGGTACCGGTCCCGCCGGCCGTGGGCGATCACCGCGACATCGGATTTGAAACGGGCATGGACCGGCCTTTGCCGAAAGAACCGTTCATCGATGCCAAAGGGAAAATAATAGACGTTCCGATGACCCCGCTGCTTATACCTCCGATAGGCGAGCAACGAATTGGTGGCGTGCCAGGTGAAATGGCGGGAATAACGGGATACCGTCGGGAATACATCGGGGTCGCTCAGCGTGATCCCCAAGACCGGGATCCCCCTTTTCTTCAGCCACAGGAAATCCTTTTTAGAAAAGGTGTAGCCGCCTGCATTACAGATGATCAGATGGGGACGAAACCGCATCAGCCTACTTCTGATCCGGCTCAGACGGATATAGACGGGTCCGTTTCCGCCCAAACGTCTGTGCGGGTTGTATACCCATTCGGGGTGGGCCCCCAGATTCCATTCTTGGACGACGTGTCCCGATTTTTTAAGGGAAAGAAACATGCTGCGGACGATGTCGGTTTCTCCTTGGGCGTAACGTCCGAAATGGGCGATTCTCATTTTTTTATACCTCCTGAAACAGAAATGGGATATTTTGTTTTTCCCTGATTTTGAGACGCAACACATGGCTACGGTAATTCCTCCGCCAGGATTGCTGCGATTTCATCAGTTGCAGGGCTTGTCGGGTCATTTTCGGGGCAGGAAGACGGTGAAGTGGGTGGCAGTATGGGGACATGCGGACCGATCTAAAAAACAATGCCACCTTGGGATCGTAAGAGATCCCTATGACCGGCACTCCCATGGCAGCGGACAGGATCAGAGAGTGCAGACGCATACCGATCATCAGGGAAAGCCGGCCGCAGATCCCTTTCATCGCTTTAGGGGGATAATGTTTCCTCATCATCGTATAACTGCCGGCCGGCAGGCGTTGGGCGAGTTCATTCAAGACAGCGGCGTCACCATTACGGCTGAAAGGGAGGAGGACCAGGTGGGCCTTGCTGTTGCGGACGATGCCGGAAGCGACCTTCGCCATTGCCTCGATTAATGCTTTCCGATCCCCCCCTTTGAATTTCCAGGGTCGCATGGAGATTCCGACCAATGTCTTGTGTACGGGCACTCCTTCGCTACGCAGATACTTCAGGGCTGTTTTAGGCGGTTCGTGCTTCAAATTTAAGGCCGGATCCGCGGTTAGCCTGATGTTTCCTACGGAACGGACCATTTTCAGCGAATCGGCATCCCGTACCGTAGCTCTTTTGGCTACGGCCAGCAAACGGAGGGCATACTGCTTCGCATGTTGGGAGAAAAAAGGACCTGCACCGATCCCGTAGAAATAGACCGGCTTACCTAACTTCTTCGCCAAATCGACCACCTGACCGTAATAATTCACTCCTCTCGCTTTACTTCCGAAGTTGTAGTGAGGCTCCCAACCGTTATAATCCTGTAGGATCCCTCCGCCCCCTAGAACGACAAAGCTGGCTTGCTGAACTGCGTTTTTGACGGCAGCGTAGGAATCGATGCGGACCGTTTTCACATGGCGGGGTCCCCTGTATGCCGGGCAAAGCCCTTTGGAAACAACGGTAAAGGAAGCTTTCGGGAACTTCAGGGCGAAGCTATCAATGATCGATTCCAATATGGCGTCATCCCCTAGATTGCCGGCACCATAATAGCCGTGAAGCAAAATTTGCATCGTGGTAATTCTCCTTCGTGAATAATGTTTATTGATATATTTATTATTTGGTCTATTAATTGGCGCCGGCTAATCACCATCCCGCAGAACCTAACCAGATATTATTTATATATCGACGCTCTATACTGGCGAGAATCCCGATGTCCAAAATTAGTAGTCTGAAATTAATAGTATAGATCTTCGTCTAATTGTTGCTTTCGACTGCATTACTATCACCGTCCCCACTGTTATGTCTCTGTCAAATCCACTAAATAAGGTCGACAGCGACAGCTGTCGACCTATATATCTCCGACCCATATTCGGGTTCGTCAGATACCCCTTTTTCTTCCCGCCCCGACTAGGGCACCTCAATCCTTCCGTTTGTCCACTTGACACTTCACGGCTAAAGCCGTGGGATTCTTGAGTGGTTAACGCCCTCAGTCCATTTCTGTTTCGGGCAACCCTCAAGCTAGCGGTTAGCACGTACCCGAATGGGCGGACACCTGTCACCAGATCTCTTTCAGTTGACGATTTGACGGATGATCTTGTGATTGTGATCTTTCATCCACCAGGCTTCTTTCGGAGGGCAACAAAACCCGTTTTTCGTCATCAAACTGAAATAGGGGATGCCCGATCAGGCATCCCCAGAAAAGGCGCGTTTATCATTGATCAATCTTCCGGATCCTTCGGTTTTTCGTCAGAAGGCGATTCCGATACGGATCGGTCGTCGTCCGGTTCAGTCGGTTCCCCGGATGCCGTTTTTCCATCCGCTTGTGCCTGCTCTTTGCCCTGGATGTTGATCCGGATTTTCTCATTCACTTCCGGATCATTCAGTTTGCCGGTTTCCAGCAACTGTTTGATCTCATCGGCATCCAACGTCTCTTTGACCAGCAGGGTCTGCGCTACGAGCTCCAACTCCTTGCGTTTTTCCAGCAACAGCTTTTTCGCCCGCTCGTAGCAGCTGCGAATCATTTCCTGCATCTCCTGGTCGATTTCGTACGCGATCGCATCGGAGTAGTTTTGTTCGTGACCC
Organism: Polycladomyces subterraneus; assembly: GCF_030433435.1. Taxonomy (NCBI): domain Bacteria; kingdom Bacillati; phylum Bacillota; class Bacilli; order Caryophanales; family Thermoactinomycetaceae; genus Polycladomyces; species Polycladomyces subterraneus. Next base: position 57,034 of record NZ_JANRHH010000029.1, on the reverse strand, counting down.
AGATCGCGTCCCAGGAAGACGTGTCCCTGCGGACGGCCAAACTGCATCGGCGCCAGCTTGTCGCTCATGCCGTACTCCGTAATCATCCGGCGCACGATCGAGGTGGCCTTCTCAAAGTCGTTGTGCGCACCGGTGCTGATTTCCCCGAACACGATCTCCTCAGCGACGCGGCCGGCCAACAATCCGGTCACTTTATCCAGCAACTCGTTTTTGGTGAGCAGGAAACGATCTTCTTTAGGCAGCATGACGACATATCCGCCCGCTTGGCCACGCGGAACGACTGTCACCTTGTGCACAGTATCGGCGTGCTCCAGGTAGTACCCCACGATCGTGTGACCAGCTTCGTGATAGGCGATCGTCTTTTTCTCCTTTTCGCTGATGACACGGCTTTTCTTTTGCGGTCCCGCGATCACGCGATCGATCGCCTCGTCGATCTCTTCCATGCTGATCGTTTTCTTGTTCCGCCGCGCCGCCAACAGCGCTGCCTCGTTCAACAAGTTCTCCAGATCAGCGCCCGTGAATCCAGTTGTCCGCTGCGCAATTACTTCCAAATTGACATCATTGGCCAACGGTTTGTTACGGGCATGCACCTTCAGAATCTCTTCACGCCCTTTGACGTCGGGTCGGTTTACCGTGATCTGGCGGTCAAAACGACCCGGACGAAGCAACGCGGGGTCAAGGATGTCCGGACGGTTGGTCGCTGCCATGATGATGATGCCTTCGTTGGCACCGAAACCATCCATCTCCACGAGCAATTGGTTCAGGGTTTGCTCACGCTCGTCATGGCCACCACCCAATCCGGCCCCCCGCTGGCGACCGACAGCATCGATCTCATCGATAAAGATGATACACGGGTGGTTTTTCTTGGCCTGCTCAAACAAATCCCGAACACGGGAGGCCCCCACACCGACAAACATCTCCACAAAGTCAGAACCGCTGATACTGAAAAACGGCACACCTGCTTCCCCTGCAACAGCACGAGCCAACAGCGTTTTCCCGGTTCCGGGCGGCCCCACGAGCAATACGCCCTTGGGAATGCGTGCACCTACAGCCGCAAATTTCCTCGGGTCTTTGAGAAACTCGACGATTTCCACCAATTCCGCTTTTTCTTCGTCCGCGCCCGCTACATCGTTAAACGTGACTTTTTTCTTCTCCTCGTTATATAGCTTGGCGCGGCTTTTGCCGAAGTTCATTACCCGACTGCCGCCGCCCTGCGCTTGGTTCAACAAAAAGAAAAAGAGCAGCAAAATAATCACGAAAGGAATGATGGACGTAAAAAAGGTCAGCCAGACAGAGTCGCTTTTCGCCTTTTCATAGGAGTGCCGAACTTTGTACTTCACCAAGTCTTGCACGACGGTGCTGCCGTTCAGCATCGGCGCCTCGACAACGAACGTTTTACCCGGCTTCCCTTTCAGCTTCCCTTCGATATGGTAGGTCGTATTTCCTTCCGGTTGAACGGTTACGTTCTCGATCTGGCCCGCTGCCAGTTTGGCTCGGTATTGATCGTACGTAAGCGTTACGGTGTCGGTTCCTTGGTTTGCGATAATGTTCACAATCCCGACGACGACAAGGATGAGAATAATATATAATCCGGGAATCCGGAAGACGTTTTTCATCCTTGACCTCCTCTCAATGCCACTTACATCATTTTACCACAGGGCAACGACCTGTCACAACCTTACTGTTGCTGATACACCTGTTCCTTCAGAATCCCGATATACGGCAGATTCCGATATTTCTCTGCATAGTCCAGGCCGTATCCCACCACAAAGGCGTCGGGAATCGTGAACCCGCAATAATCGGGTTTCAAATCCACCGTTCTGCGCCCCGGTTTGTCGAGCAGGGTGACCACCTTGATCGAGGCGGCGTTGCGATGACGCAACAAATCGATCAGATGACTCAAGGTTAATCCGCTGTCGATAATGTCTTCCACAATGATGACGTGCCGTCCTTCAACGGAAGCGTCCAAATCCTTGATGATGCGAACCACGCCTGACGATTTCGTCGATGCGCCGTAGCTGGAGACCGCCATAAAGTCCATCTCCAGCGGAATGTCCATGCTGCGGACCAGATCGGTCATAAACGGGGCCGCACCCTTGAGCACACAGATACAAAGCGGATTCAGATCCTTGTAGTCCTCGGACAGGCGACATCCCAATTCTTTCACTTTTGTTTTGATCTGTTCTTCGGTATACAAGATCTCTTGAATATCCTCGTGCATGGTAACCTCCCAATCATCCTATGTATGCTGCTGATGAGGCAACCGTTCGGGCATTCCGTCCGTCAACCATTCCAGATACAAAAAATGACGGGTATTGGCAGTCACCGGTGCCCAATCCGAACGGCGAACGCCCGGAATCCAAACGATCGTCTCCCCGTGCAGTACCACGGGCAGGCGGTCACGCTCTCTCCGCGGAATTTTGGCGGAAATCAACAGGTCCTTCACTTTGGTCGTGCCGTTCAATCCGATCGGTCGGATGCGATCGCCGGGTCTGCGTGTGCGAACCCAAAGCGGAAATGTAAGCGCATCCGCATCAAATACTGCCCAAATTCCGCGTAGATGTTCAGCATCGAGGCGTTCGGTCGTCACACGGCAGACAAACCGTCCGCCCAGATCGGGGATCATTGTTTCACCCGGAATATGGAGTCGTACAGGTGCCAACGGTTCGACCGGCGCATCATCCCCAACCGCGATCAGGAGCAGGTCGTATTGACGTTCCGCCCGGAAACGGCCGGGCAGGTCGATCCGTGCCGACGGTTCGGGATGGGCCGCCAGATGACGAATCTGTTCCACTGTATCCATCGTTGCCTCGTTTGCTTCTTCTCCCAGAAGACAATTTAATATTAGTTTAATCACCCTCCTTTGTAAAGCAACGTGAAGATCCAACAAACGGTTTCGATCCAAAACGATTTCATTTTTTCCTTTTTTCCTCACAACCCGTCTCCAAGCCCGATCCACCTGTTGGCGCCACCAGTCTTCCTCTTCTCCCACCACACGGGACAGTTGGAGCAACGCTTCCTTCACGCGTGGGTTATACTGCTGGAGCTCGGGAATGAGTTTCAAACGGATGCGGTTGCGGGTGTATACGTCGGAACGATTGCTTTCGTCCAGACGGGGAGATAAAGCGTGATCTTCACAATACTTTTCAATCTCCTTCCGATACACGTCAAGCAGCGGCCGGATCAATCGTCTCCCTTCCCATGAGCGGATATACGGCATACCGGCCAATCCACTGACACCGGTTCCCCTCAACAAACGCATCAAAAGGGTCTCCACCTGGTCGTCGGCGTGATGTGCCAGAGCCAACGCATCCACATCCCACTGATCAGCCGCCTGCCGATACGCCTGATATCGCAACCGCCGCGCCACGTCCTGTTTATTGCCGCCATACAGGCGCAAATGCCCTGCCACATCCACCCGACTCACCCGGCACGGGATTCCCCACGCCACGCAAATTTGCTCAACAAATTCGGCATCCTCGGCGCTAGCTTTTCCCCGGAGCTGATGATCCACGTGCACGGCGTATACCTGCCACCCAAACTCCGGTGCCAACCGATGAAGTGCATGTAACAATGCGAGCGAATCCGGCCCGCCCGACACACCGACCAGCACACGATCCCCTTGGTGGAGTAGTTGGTGATTTCGGACCGTTGTTTTTAGTGTTTCCAACAACATCCTTCTTGCATCCTTCCTGGGGCTCCTAAATCAATCCGATTTCACAAGGCCAACCTTCTTTCGCAAGCCAAAGGTCGCTCGCAGGCTCCAGACCACCTGTTACAGTTTACGGCCAGGACGTGTCTGGTCATACTGTCCAAATGCTTTCCCTCTCGTATCACGCGCCCTGCAAAGAAGCAGATCCTGACCATTCCGACCTTGAGCAAGAACGCGGGCAAAATACGCCCCGTATCTTCGCTCGACCGAGGCTTCGGTTTTGGCTCGCCAATGACCAGACACACCCTAGACAAAAACCCGGGGCACTCCCCGGGCATCACGTTTACGATTGTCCGTTCCCTTTTATTGTACTCGCATCCCACAGCGGAATCAAACGGCCGATCCCCCCAGTTTCGGCCATTCAGAATGCCGCTACTTGCGGGCGTTCCACCCGAGACACCCCGGACAGACGGATTGTCGCCCATTCGGGTGTGTAATGATCCACCTTGGACACCACCACCGTCATATCGTCGTCAATGCTCCCCCCATTTCCGCGTACAACCCGTTCCAGCAGGCAGTCCGCAAAAGATTGCGGGTCTTTGGTATCGATCTCGGCGATCAGACGTTTGAGGTGCATCTCTTTGTTGTGCGCTTGACGCGGCGCATCCAATACACCATCCGTCACCATGATCAACAGATCACCCGGTTGGAGTCGCTTTTCCAAAGGCTCCACATCGATATTGCGCAAAATCCCGATCGGCGGATTGCCGGCAGACAGGGTGATCACTTCTTTGCCCCGTTTGATGAAACCGGGTGTGGAACCGATTTTCAAAAACCGAGTGTTCGCGTCTTTCAAATCGATCATCGCCAGATCGATCGTGGCAAACATCTCGTCTGTCGATCGCAAACCCAAGATGGCGTTGACCGTCTCCACCGCTTTTTTCTCGTTCATCCCCGCCTGCAGAAGTCGTCGGAGCAATCCGAGGGCTGCATGGCTCTCTTCCTGGGCACGCTGTCCGTTGCCCATGCCGTCGCTCAAGGCCACCGCATATTTTCCCGTCCCCAGATTCATGTAGCAATAGCTGTCGCCGGACAACCAGTGCCCCCCTTTGGCGGCGCTCGCCACACCGGTTTTGATCTCGTAGTGTTGGGCCGATCCCAACGTGACGACAGCTCCCGATGTCCTGCCCTGGATGACCTTTCGATGAACGGCGATGGGTTCGCCGATGATTTCCGTCAACAACGGCGCGATCAGCTTCCGGCACTCATCCAATGCATCGCCGTGCGGCAGAGTGACCTCGACTTCCACCTTCCCCTCCTCCAAATTGATCACTTCCACCCGCTGGATGGACAGACCCAATTCTTCCAGTGCCAGCTGTATCTGCTCCTCCTGTGCGGCGAGCACTTGCGCTTCCTTCCGGATGTCTTCAGCCAAATCGCGCATCACACCAGCCACGCCCTCCAACTGTTCAGAAACCAGCCGGCGCGCTTCCCGAACCTGCTCTCGCCAATACAGGTCGTGCTCATACAAATCGTATCGCTCCTGGATCAAAGCCAACACCTTATCCGCTTTGACGCAATGCTCGGACCACGACCGCGGTGTCCTGAGCGGGCGATCTTTAGGATGCATTTCCACCATCGCCATCAGATCGGTCATTCCCTGATACGTCTTCATCATGTCACGCTCCCAGCATTGCCGGTACCGATGACATGATTTGCAGGTCTTTTCGGTCACATCCCCGAGAAAACGGCTGAAGTGGGCAGTCTCCTGTTGCCGCTGCAAACTGGGATCCTCCCGAAAACTGTGGGCCAACTCCACGAAGAGCTCGGTAAACTGATCCACTTTGGCGGCCGTCACATCACGCAATCGGCGCACATACTCCTGTTGGGAGTGCTGGTACTCGTCCGTCCCCGGGATATGACGGGAAATCACCTTGAAAAAGGCGGACGGCGTCAGCCACAACAATACAATCGCGCTCGCCGACTCAGCCAGCGAAATCCAGGCATGCCACTTTCCACCTGCATACAGTGACAAAATGGCGGTACCCAGTATGAACCCCACCGTCACACCCAATCGCTTGCCCTCCCGGAAAAGTCCGGCCAACAATCCGGCGAATGCCAGCAAACTGATCTCTCCAAGCGAATGGGGATCGGATAGGCTGAGAATCATCCCGGTTACCACTCCGACAGCCGCACCCGTCATGCCGCCGCCCACCAGCGCCAGCACGAGAATAACATACCGAGACAACACATGGACCGCCGACACGCCTGATACCGCCCATCCCATCGCCCCCGTCATCACCGAGCCGATCAATATGACGAGGCAGATCATCTCCTCTTGGCGAAGGGCCATCCTTTTTCGGCGTACGGTGAAGAAGGGCAGCGACTGGACGAAGATAAACGAGAGAATGAAGCTCAACAATACGTCGATTCCGGCCATCATTGCTTGGTACGGTGTCCATCCGCTCCACCAAAAGCGTATCAGGTGGACCCCTGCGCTCGTAGTCAGCACGACAAAAGGGACGTAATTGATCTGCCCCCTTTTCACCCATGCAAAGATCTTTTGAATCACCAAAAACAGAATAAGTCCCGCGACTGTTTGTGCCGTGTGTATCGGTTCCTTAGTTGCCGCTCCCGCCAACAGTGCCACAGCCACGGCCGGCCACTGCCTGCGAGACAGTTGGTAGACAACAGCAAGATAGGCGACAGAAAACGGTGATACGGCATCCAACATCACTGCCCGTCCGAACAGAAACCCCATCAGCATGAGCGGAAGGTTCCACACACGCGACCATCTTTGCAGCTTTCGCTTGGTATCGGGGCTTAAGCGAAACGCTTTTCCGATCGGCCGCATCCAGGTCATCCCCACATCCATCCATCGCATTTGCATCCATCCCACACCTTTCTTCGCTCGTGTGCCACCCATTATAGCGGGGCTTGGATGGGAAAGTTTGTCACAATGCGAAGGTTGTCCAAAAAAATGTTACGACAACATTTGAAAACGGTATGTTGCCCATAGCTGTGGTTGAAAACGCCGATTCTTTTTTTCCTGTGAAAAAACAATCCCCCGCCATTTGTCGGCGGAGGGCGGTATTTTTATGTATCACCTTGTCGATATAGTGGTCGAATGTCGTGACTTTGACAAAACTTCTCATTTCATACCAAAACCGAAGCGGCTGCGGGACCGGTGTTGTCGAGCAGAAGCGATGGGCTTATCCTTCTTCCAAGGGGAACATTGTGGCTTCAGCCAGGTACGGCGGAATAAACTTCCGTTGGGTCTGCAGACGGATCATCTTATCCAAGGTACGCAGCGCATGCACTTGCTGGCGTCGTTTCAGCTGTCCTTTTTCGATCGCCGTTGCAAATTCGTCAATATCGATCACATGGTAGCGACCGTCAGGATAAACGATCATGTCCAACAACAGGTCGACCATGACGTACCGCGTGCGTCCAACCTGCCGCATATCCATCACGTCACAGTAATAGTACATGAATTCCCCGTTACGGTGAAACACCTTGGAGATGGTGTACCCCTTGCGGACAAAATAGTACGTCAAAAATATCCGTTTGCCGTCGGGGTTAGGATATTGGGTCGCAAAACAGTGACGTCCCCGCCAGTCCCTAACCTTTTCCGTATAGGTTTTGTTGATTGTGGTGAATTTAATTTTCTTGATAGAGACATTCACAATACCACTCCCACCAGCCGCTGTTTGACGGCCCCGGATTCCCGGCGGACACGCTTCGAAACGGACCGGCTTTCTGGATAAATAAAAAAAGGCGAATGGCGCCCTTATCGATGAAGGGCCGTTCCCTCGCCTTCCCCTCTCCACATTTGGTAGCGGCGGAGGGCCTCGAACCCCCGACCTCACGGGTATGAACCGTACGCTCTAGCCAACTGAGCTACGCCGCCACATGATCAGTAAGAGGATCCCCCTTACCGGGATATGTTTGGTTGCGGGGGCAGGACTCGAACCTGCGACCTTCGGGTTATGAGCCCGACGAGCTACCAACTGCTCCACCCCGCGTCGGTTGCGAACAGCTTCTATTATATAAACCGCTCGCAACCTTGTCAAGCATGAAATCCCGGTATTTCTTCAGTCAATTTTTGGATCATATGGCGGATACAGTAAATACTTACTCCGTATATGTCGGAAGGATTCCAGTCCCTCATTCCACTGGGCGGCGATTTCTTTAGCGGGAACGCCCGCGTCGATCTGCTTGCGAACCCGATCCGTCCCCGTCAGTTTGTCAATCCAGTACGGCTCCTCGGTTTCCCGCCAAGCAAACTGGTCGGGATATAGTTGCTTCACTGTTTGGATGATGGTCAATCCGGTCAGCACTGGGTCAAACGATTGGCGATCCTCCACATATACCTGCACGCCCCCGACCGTCTTCCCTGTATATTTGGAAAACGTGGGAGTGAAATACGCTTCCCTGAACGACACCCCCGGTAACTTTGCCCGATTCAGTGCCTCCGCCAATTTCCATCCTTCGATATATGGTGCGCCGATCAACTCGAACGGACGAGTCGTACCCCGGCCCTCCGACAGATTGGTTCCTTCGATCAATCCCATGCCCGGATACACCGTAGCCGTATCCAGTGTCGGCATGTTGGGTGACGGCGGAACCCAAGGCATCCCCGTCTGATCATACCATTGATTGCGCGTCCATCCTTTCATCCGAACCACTGTTAATCGGGCACGTTTTCCTCCCGTTTCCTCAGGCAGGAATTCCCCATTGAACAACTGGGCTAATTCCCCCACCGTCATCCCGTGACGGAGCGGAATCGGAAACAACCCGACAAAGGAGCGGTACGCGGGATCCAACACCGGTCCTTCCACCTTTTCCCCGCCGATCGGATTGGGACGGTCCAGCACAATAAACGGGATATCAGCCTTGGCCGCCGCCTCCATGGCATATGCCATCGTGTAGATATAGGTGTAAAAGCGGGTTCCTACATCCTGTATATCAAACACCAGCACATCGACACCATCAAACAACGGCACCATCTCATCAGGCTTCTTACCGTACAGATTAACGAACGGCAATCCAGTACGCGGGTCCACATAGGACCCCGGTGTATCACCTGCCTGCTCCGTCCCGCGGACGCCGTGCTCCGGTCCATACACCTTCACAACATGAATCCCCTTGGCCAACATGGCATCCAATCCGTGTTGGTAATCTCTGGTCATTCCCGTCGGGTTGGTGATCAGCCCGACGCGTTTCCCGGCGAGGGATTCCGGGTGTTCCAACAATATTTCCAACCCCGTTTTCACTTGACCGTGGTGATGATCGGTCAAGGGTTCTGCCCCGTCGGCCACTTCAGAGCCCATCATACCCAATGAAAGCAAACCGATCATGACCATGCCCAGCCAACGTCTGACGTGCATCCCACGGCTCCCCCTTTCGATCCAGACGGCGGTGTGGTTTTAGCTTATTCCGTCCGGCGATTCCCCGAAACATTTCTCCGTTCCATCTGGGGAATCCTGCCTATACAGCCAAAACCGGTCTATGATCGGTGTAGAAGGACGGTTCACTCCTTATTCATTCTCCCCGATCCACTCCATAAAAAAACCCGCCCCAGTTGGTGGCGGGACGGATGGTGAAGCCTCTGCAACCCCATTTTGAGGTAAATCCCATTTACCCGGGGAATCTGGGTTCCCTCCGTTTGATGACAAAGTGCATGCGGGCTCCGATTTCCGACTTTGTCCTATAAAAGAATGCGACCGTTTTCTTAAGAGCAAGTCTTCGCTCGCCTGGGAAAGCATTTGCTACCCTCACAGATTTACCATACACACCCTTTTGTGGATAAGATTCCAATACCAGATCTGACGGGACGGGATTGCCTTCGCTCATTTTGGTATGAGATAGAATTCCTCTTGATCATCTTTGGTATAGCCCAATTTTCTGGCCATCTCATCCATGTACGTATCCGTCTGCATCCGCTGGATTTGCTCCCGCAGTTGTTTCTGGCGCGCTTGTAGTTCGGAGATTTGTGCACGCTTCTGTGCCAATGCGGCTTCGGCCTCCGAAATTCTCCCCGTCTGGATGATCAGTTCGACGAGAAACCAGACGAGAAAAGCGCACATGATCGCCAGCCACACCAATCGACGCCGTCGCGCTTTCGTGGAAATCGGCCGGTGGTCAAGGCGATCGGCCGATGAAGCCTGCGCCGTTCGCTGCGGTCGAAACGTCACAACATTGTTTGCGGCAGGTTTTCGGATCATGAGCATCATCCTCATTTCTCTCTGTTTCTGGAAAACAGGCGAGTTATCCGGTGCCATGCCGAACGGACCCAATGCAGACAGGGAATGATACGGGGCCGGACATACCGAATCCAAGGACGGATCAGCCAGACATCGGCGATCGTGATTCGCCGGATGACCCGTAGTAGGACGAGGAGTAAACGAATCGTTCCAGCCCCTATGAAGCCCAAGGCCGTCCATGCGTATGTGAGCGGCACCCAGAAGGTGACATACAACGTGCGGAACACCATGCGGATCATCCACTCCGCCAAGCGGATCATCCAGGAGATCAGCCGGATCATCGTCCGGCTCATCCAGAAATAGTAGAACGCAATCCCGAGTACGACAGCGAGGAAGACATAAAAGCGGAGCACACCCCAATTGCTCCACATCAGCAAGCCGAATACCAATCCTGCGGCCACTGTCCAATATAACAGGTCGATGAGCGAGACCACCCATCCTCTGAACCGGAACCGACCTTTCATCACTCGATAGATGTCCAACAAGACACCGAGGATGATCCCGGAAGCGGTCATCCAGCCCATCGTCAGCCATTGCGCTTCGAGACTCACCGGAACAACCTGCCCAGCAACCCTTTCGTTCTTTCCATGCGAGAAGTACCGTCATCCAAGTAGCTCATTTCGTAAAAGCTGCCTTCGATCGACACTTTACCCTGTTCCAAGTCCAAGCTTTTGATGTGCAGGTTTTGTCCGCGGATGCCCAAGTAGCCGCACTCGGTATTTAACAGGAATTCCTCGCTGTCAAAACTTTCCAAACTGACCACACCCGACACGTCCAAAGTGTTTCTCCCGCTCAGCACCACTTCGTGACGGGTGCTTGTATACAATTCGTCGACCATGGCATGTACCTCCTCTCGGTACATGATATGGACGACGTCCAGACGTTAGAACCAAGGTGATTCTTCCTCTTGATTTGGGGGTGCCTCGTTCCCTCCGCTCCTGAGAATGGCTGGGATTCAAGATCGCCCGCAATGGAGACCGCCTTCTTGCCTCTGCAAGGAAGCAAATCATGGCCGCTCCGACCGCTGAACGCGGGCAAAGTACCTTCGCTTAGAGGGAATTTCCCGTAATGAGGTTCCTGTGCTTATCGAATGACTTCGTTCTGTCGCTCACCTGGAAAAACATTAGGCCCCTTACCGAATTACCAGACGCGCCTTAAGACACCTCTTCCGTCTCGCCTGAAGACGATTCCGACAGTGTTTCCTCTGATACGATCGTGTACATCTGGCTTGCTTCCGATTTCCGGGAGGTTTCCGCAATGGAGTCAACGCGAACTGTGAGCAGTTTCTTGCCGAAGCGAATGGTGAGTTGGTCGCCGACGGAGACGTTGGTGCCCGCTTTGGCGGGGCGGCCGTTGACCTGTACGCGGCCTTGGTCGCACACTTCTTTGGCCAACGTCCGCCGCTTCACCAAACGGGACACCTTGAGGAACTTGTCCAACCGCATCTTACTTCACGGCTTCTTTCAGCCGGCTGCCCGCACGGAAGGCAGGCACTTGGGATTCCGGAATTTCGATCGTCGCCCCCGTCTGCGGATTCCGTCCCACTCGGCCGGAACGTGTGCGCGTTTCAAATGTCCCGAAGCCGATCAGTTGGACCTTCTCACCTTCGCTGAGCGCTTGCGTAATTTCATTTAAAAAATGGTTGATGACCGCTTCGACGTCTTTTTTGGTCATCCCGCTGTTTTGGGCGATGCGGGCGATCAAATCCTGCTTGTTCACTCCACGCTACCTCCTTTTGTCGGTACTCACTGGTTTACCATTCTGTGTGAAGAAACAAAATCCTGCCCCAGAATTGGAAAAATCCATCTATTTTACCGACAGTTTCGCGCAAACGTACTCCGGCGGATCATTGTTCATCACGCATGTTCTCTTTGGCTTCCTCCCACCAAGCGTCCAGTTGTGCCATCGGAATCTCGGACAGCGGTCGCCCGTCCTCTCTTGCCCGTTTTTCTACCCACTGAAAACGTTTTATAAACTTGTGGCATGCCCCGAGCAGCGCCTGTTCAGGGTCCACATCGAAAAAGCGCGCCAGTGCCGAGACGACAAACAGCAGATCTCCAAGTTCTTCTTCCCGGTGAGCGGGATCTTCCGCCCGGAACAGTTCGTCCAGCTCTTCCATCACCTTGTCGCGAACGTCTTCGGATGTTTCCCAATCAAAGCCCACCTTGGCCGCCCGTTTCTGCAATTCCATCGAACGAAGGAGCGCGGGGAATTGTGAAGAAACACCGTCCAGCAGGGAGCGAGGTTCGGGTTGATCCGCCCGCTCCAGCTGCTTGATTTCGTCCCATTTCCGCTTGACGTCCTCAGCCGTTTCAGCCGATCCGTTTCCGAATACATGCGGATGGCGACGGATCAGCTTCTCTGAGAGATTCCCTATCACGTCCCGGATATCAAATGTTCCTTCCTCACGTGCAATCTGAGCGTGAAGGACGACCTGCAACAGCACATCCCCCAGTTCGTCCGCCATCTCGTCAGGGTTCCCCTCCGCCAATGCGTCCAAAAACTCATACGCTTCTTCCAGTAAATATTTGCGTAGACTTTGATGTGTCTGTTTGCGGTCCCACGGACATCCCCCCGGGCCGCGCAAGCGTTCGATGATACCGGTCAAGGTGTCGAAACGGCGGTTGAGCACCCGTTCCTCATCCGTGGGTGGAATGTACAACAGGGTAAGGTTGTCGAACCGTTCCTCGTGGTCCAACTGATACAGCGGAACCGTTTCGATCCGCTCCCTCTCCTCAACTCCCAGTGCGCTCGCCACAGTGACCGGAAAGTCGTCCGGGTAGACTTCCATCAACGTCAGCTTGATGTCGGAAGCGACCATCCGATCGTATACCTGCGCGATCAGCTGGTGCACCCGCGGATCGAGGCGATCGGCGGACAGATCGGTCCCGTCCAGAAGGAGGAAACCGTCAATCGGATCAATACCCAACCGAGCAAACGCCGCGTCGAGAAAACTACCGCCCCCGCGTACATCCACCTGGATACCGTGTCGATTGCCTTCCTCCCGTAACAGACGCACCGTCCGTTCCGCCACCATCGGGTGTCCCGGCACCGCATACACAACCGGACGGCCCGCTTTGGCCTCGGCCAGCAACCGATCGACGATTTCCCGATAGACCGATTCAAAATCGGCATGTGCTTCATAGACGGAATCGAAAGTAGCGAAACCGAGCCCACGTTCTCTCAACCAATCGACTACCGGATGATCTTCTGTTCGGAGCCACAATGCATCCGCACGCTCCAACGTCTCCAACGTCCCCATCGGCAAAGCGGATATATCACCGAAACCCAAACCAACGATAGTGATGGTTCCTTGCAATGGAACTCCCCCTTTACCCGTCAGACCGGCGCCACCGCTCCACTAGCGGAATCAGTTTGGGACCGATCTTCGGCATATTTTCGAGATCCGCCCTGCTTACAGCACCGAAGCGGATCAAGGCAAATCCGTACACGGCCACACCGACTGACACCGACACCAGCGCAACGACCGTCATCATCAGACGTTCCGGCAACCAACCCGCCAACAACCACTCCAGTCCCCACATCGCGGACCACACCGCCAAACTCATCATGGCCGTCGATCCAGCAAAGGGGAGTAATGCATCCCGCCATCTCCATCCGTATCCCATCCGTCTCAGCGTTCGCAGGTTCAACTGGGCTGCCACGCCGTAACCCAACACTGTGGCCAAAGCAGCGCCCCGAATATCCCAGACAGGAATCAATAGCAAGTTGGCCGCTACCTTCACCGCCACACCAATCAACAAATTGCGTGCGGGCACATATACGTTGCCCAATCCCTGCAACACGCCGGCCGCCGTCATTTTCACCATGGAAAACAAAGCGGCAAAAGCCAGAATGGACAGTGCGACCGTCCCCGCCGCATCTTCATACAACATCACATTGGTCGGCCCAGCAACGATCGCCAACCCGACGGATGCAGGCAAACCCAACATCATCGTCAGCCGCAGAGCCATATGGGTGAGCCGAAGTACTTCATTCTCATCCCGGTGAGCACGCGCGGAGGCGATGGCTGGCACCAGTGACAAGGACAATGCGCCGGCAAAAAAGGAAGCAAACTGAATCAATGGTTGTCCACGATCAAAAATGCCCTTAGCCGCAACAGCTTCTGTCGGTTGCCACCCCTGTTGCAACAAAATGTTGGTGACAGTAAAGGAATCCGTCAGAGACAACAACGGCAATACCAGGGATCCCAAACAGATCGGCAATGACAATACCAACAGTTGACGTGCAATTTGCCATTCACTCTCTCGTTGACCACGAGCGGTACCTCGGCGTACGGCTTGCGCACGAAGATGTCGATTCCATGTAATCAGCAGAAACACCAATGCAGCCGCCGCACCCGTAAACGCCCCGAACATCGCCCCAGCACCCGCCATCACGACACCCGCGCCAGTGGACATAAACCACCAAGCGGCAATCAGAATGGTGGCGACGCGGACCAACTGCTCCATCACTTGGGAAACCGCCGTAGGCATCATGTCCTGATGTCCTTGAAAATAGCCGCGGATGACAGATACAACCGGTACGACCAGCAAAGCAAACGACACAGTCCGAATCGGGAGCGTGAGCAGTCGTTGACTTCCCATCCACGTGGCGATCATCTCTGCCCCGGCAAACAGCAGGATAAACAAACACAGTCCAGTCATACTTAGGATGACCGTTGCCACACGGAAAATCCGTCCGGCTGCATCACGATCCCCTTCAGCCAGACGTTCTGATACCATCTTGGATATCGCCGTGGGGAATCCGGCGGTGGCAAGCAACAACAAGGTACTGTACAACGGATATACCTGCTGGTAAACAAACAGCCCCTCATTGCCCGTGATGTTTTGGTAGGGCACTTTGTACAATGCCCCCAGCAGCTTGGACACAAACGCGGCGGCACTAAGAATGGCCGCCCCTCGGACGAAGGAATAACCCCGCGACATGATGATCTCCTTTCCCGTCCGCCTCCAGGTACCCAACAAAACGAAACTGCCGACAACGGGATTGTCAGCAGTCCGATCGGATCTTTGATATTGTAGCATGAAACCAACCACCTGACTACCGAACGGAGAACCGGATTAGTTTGGGATCCCGGGCAATTTCTTTTACGTCGTGTATGGTCATTCCATCATGGGGCAATGTTTTCCCAGGTGGGCGACAAGACCTTGGCCCGACCGATCGAAAATGCGATACGAACGATATGAATCAGATCCGCCCTCATCAGATCAGCATAACTTGATCAAATCGTCCCCTGGCAAAGAAAAAGCAGGCTGTAGCCCGCTCAGATTGTCGATCCTCCGCATAACCGTTCCCATGAGTCACTGCTCCATCTGTTTTCCCAAAAATCCTGCGGCTGTCCCCGCCAGCTTCACTTCCAGTTCTCCCATATGCACGCCTTCTTTTTTGGTCAAGAGAATCACGGCGCCGATCGGGTCTCCACCTGCGATGATCGGTGCCACCACGAACGATTGATATTGTTCTGGCATGTCACGGATCAGTTCCGCCCGAGTGGGATTGGCTTCCAAAAGGGTGCGTCGTTGATCCATGCAGGATTCCACCAGGCTACCCACCGGTTTTTCCAGATACTCTTTTTTGGGACCGCCGGCAACGGCAATGACGCTGTCCCGATCACAGATCAACGCGATATGTTGAAGATTTTCAAACAAGGATTCCGCATACTCTTGAGCAAAATCCCCCAACTCACCGATGGGAGAATATTTTTTCAAGATCACTTCTCCGTCACGATCCACAAAGATTTCCAACGGATCCCCTTCCCGAATACGAAGCGTCCGGCGAATTTCCTTCGGAATGACTACACGTCCCAAATCGTCGATACGCCGGACGATGCCGGTTGCTTTCATCTTATGTGATGCCTCACTTTCGTCGATGATTTTTCCTGATCAGGCCTTGTTGTTGTCTGATACGTCCTATCCGCCCATAGTATTCATCTGCTTCCAATTAATTATGCGGATAGGCCCCTTCGAAACAAAACAGGAGGGATTTTCCAATACGGTTAGGAATCATTCGACTTTTTCAATCGTAAAATAGCCCAGCTCTCACGCCGGGTTAAACGACTGACAAAGTGGCCAAGGTTGTATCTGATGGGTCGGTTCGCTTCGCTTACAGGCTGCCTGCGCATGGATTCCCGCGCTTTCCGAATCGAATCTCAGTAGGGCTTAGTCAGTCGCTTACTTGAGAAAACATTGCCCTTAGGGAAAGGCCAGAAACGCCCTAGAGTCAGGAGATGGGACATTCGGGACTCTCCTATCATCGGTGGGTGGTTCCATGGCAACAAAAAAGCCCGCAGGTTGTTAACAAAGTCCTGCGGGCTCCCTTTGAGAGCAAGTCAGCTCATTACATTTTCCTGTTTTCAAATACCATCATAGAAACCAGCAACTCCAGGCGACAGCCTGCGCTCCTCATTGGCTGGGAGCAGCGGGTTGTCCTTGTCCACCGGTCATTCCCGATCCCGGAAGGGGCGGTTGCGGTTCTTTCGGCAGGTTCCACTTGGACACCTTCACGTTTTTAGCCAGGTACTCCTTGTAGATCTTTTCGAGCAGCATTTGTTTCACTTCGTCTTTGACCTGGTCAAACGGTTGCTTTTTCCGCTCCGTCACTTTGATGATGTGATAACCGTACATCGTTTTGACCGGGTCGCTGATTTTATTTAACGGCAGAGTTTTCACCGCATTGGCGAATTCCGGGGCGAAATCCCCAGGTTTACCTTCGATAAGGCCTCCCGTATTTTTGGAGCCGGGATCATCCGAGTACTGCTTCGCCAACTGGGCGAAATCCCCGCCCTTCTCCAATTTCTGCTTAACTTCCAGCGCTCGTTTCTTGGCATCGGCATCAGATCGCTTGCCGTCTTGAACGGAGATCAATATGTGATTGGCCTTGACGGTGTAAAACTGATCCGATTTGTCGTATTCGGCTTTCAACTGCTCGGGTTTGATTTGCTTCTCAAAGTAGGCGGACACCTTTTCACCGCGAATGATGAAGTCTTTTAGCTGGGGCTTGGTAATCCCCGCTTTCCGCAAAATCTGATCGAAGGATTCCTTGGGATTGCCCAAGGATTGTTTGGCCTGTTCCTCCAACTTTTTCATTGTTTCATCCGCTTTTTTCTGGAACTCCGCACTGTCCCCCACTTGACGGGCAACCATCATTTCCCCAATGTATTGCTTGGCGATTTCCTGCTTCATGCCGGGCATTTGGATCATCATCGAGACTTGCGGCTGAAAAAAGCCGAGAATGTTCAGATACAGGTTAAATTCACCCTCGGTCACTTTACCGCCGTTGTATTCCGCGATCACCTTTTTGCTGTCCGTCTTCAGCGGGAAGGCGGCTTGTCCGACCGGATTTTGTTTTTGTCCGGAGGTCGTTTGGTCTTTATCAGCTCCACATGCCGTGGCAAAGATCGACACCATCAGTAGAAGCGCCAACAAGGCCGCAAGGCCTTTATTCATTCGCCGCATTTTGAATTGCTCCTTTCGTTTTGGGAACCGCTTCATATTTTATCAGAAAACGCTCAACCATTTCCAGCGCGTCAGCCGGAGACAGGCCTGCGGTCTTGAAGATGATGCCGATTCGCTGGCCGGATGACAGGCGGACGCGTCCCGGAAACTCCTGCGCCAGCCGGAACAGGCGTTGCCCATCCACTACCTGGTTTTGATCCGGATGCAAACGGATGGTGATTTCCTGACCCTTCTGTTGAATCTCCTCGATCCCGTATTTCAACGCGTAAGCCCGTATCCGGGCAATGCGCAACAGGGTTTGCACCGGTTGAGGCAAATCCCCGAACCTGTCTTCGATCTCTTCTTCGAGATCGCGTGCTTCTTCCAACGTGTGTATGGCGCGGATCTTTTTATACAGCTCGATCTTTTGTTTCTCGTCCGGAATGTAATCCGAAGGCAGATAGGCGTCGGCATTCAGTTCGATTTGCGGCTCCAGCGGCTGTTCCTGCTGTTCCGTGCCTTGCAATTCGGCGATCGCTTCTTTTAGCATCTGAGAATACAATTCAAATCCGACACTGGCGATATGCCCGTGCTGTTCGGCTCCCAGAAGATTCCCCGCGCCGCGGATCGCCAAATCCCGCATGGCGATTTTGAAACCAGAACCCAGTTCGGTAAACTCCTTGATCGCTTGCAGTCGCTTTTCCGCTGTCTCAGTCAGCACCTTATCCCGCTGATAAGTGAAATAGGCATAGGCGATCCGGTTGGACCGACCGACACGACCGCGCAACTGGTACAGCTGCGACAAGCCCATCTTGTCCGCATCGTAGATGATCAGCGTGTTGACGTTGGGGATGTCCACTCCTGTCTCGATGATCGTGGTGCTGACGAGCACGTCGTATTCTCCGTCCAGGAAATCCAGCATGACACGCTCCAGTTCGGTTTCGGGCATCTGCCCGTGTGCGACGGCCACACGTGCTTCCGGCACCAATGACCGGATTTGTTCCGCCATTTGCTCGATTCCCTGCACTTGGTTGTAGAGGAAGTACACCTGCCCGTCACGCGCCAGCTCCCGCTCGATCGCTTCCCGCACCAATGCGGCGGAATACTCGAGCACATACGTCTGCACGGGGAAACGGTTTTCAGGCGGCGTTTCAATGACGGACAAATCGCGTACCCCCATCATTGCCATGTGCAGGGTGCGCGGAATCGGGGTGGCCGTCAGCGTGAGCACGTCGATGTTGTGCTTCATCTGTTTGATCCGCTCTTTGTGTTTGACGCCGAACCGCTGTTCCTCGTCGATGATCAAAAGTCCCAGATCCTTGAACTGCACGTCCTTGGACAACAACCGGTGCGTACCGATCACGATGTCAACCGTGCCGTTCTTGACGCCCTCGATCGTCTCCTTTTGCTCCTTTCGCGAGCGAAACCGGCTCAGGACGCGGATTTCCACCGGGTAGCCGGCAAAGCGCTCCCGGAACGTCTCATAGTGCTGTTGCGCCAATATGGTGGTGGGCACCAGAACCGCCACCTGTTTGCCGTCCATCGTCGCTTTGAACGCAGCACGAATGGCCACTTCCGTCTTCCCGTAACCCACATCGCCGCACAGCAGTCGGTCCATCGGCTGGGGTTTCTCCATATCTGCCTTGATCTCGCGGATCGACCGCTCTTGATCGGGTGTCTCCTCATACGGGAACATCGCATCGAATTCCCGCTGATAGGGAGTGTCCGGGGAAAAGGCGAAGCCCTTGGCCGCTTGCCGTTTGGCATACAGTTTGATTAAATCTTGAGCAATATCTTGTACGGACGAGCGTACTTTATTTTTGACCTTGCTCCACTCGCTGCCACCCAAACTGTACACCTTGGGCGTTTTTTCCTCTGCGCCGACATATTTCTGTACCTGATCGATCTGATCGATCGGTACGTACAGTTTGTCGTTGCCGGCGTATTGGATCAAGAGATAATCCTTGTGCATCCCGCCCACGTTGAGCGTCTCGATCCCTGCATACCGCCCGATGCCGTGGTTGACGTGAACCACGTAATCGCCGGGTTGGAGCTCTTGGTAATCCTTGATCTTTTCAGCGTGGCTCATTTTGGAGGGGCGGCGCATCCTACGCTGTTTCTGGGTAAAAACCTCGCCTTCGGTCACCACCGCCAGCTTGATCGCACTCAGCTCAAATCCGTTTTGCAAAGAGGTGACACGAACGACGGGTCGACCAGCAAACGGAGGGGCATCTCCGTTGTCATGCTCCAACTCCATCCCGTAATCGGCCAGCACCCGCTTCAATCGTTCTGCCCGCTCCTCACTGCTTGCCGTGAAAATGACGCGGAACTTCGCCTTTTGCCAACGCTCCCACTCCGTTTTGAGCACATGCATCTGTCCGTGGAACTGTTGCATGCTCCGACAGATGAACTGTACGATGTTTTGCGGTTGGAATCCCGACACCTGCCGCATAAACAACGACAGCGCGATCCGCGGATGTTTCACGCGAAACAGGCATTCCTCGTAAGAGTGGGAAATTTTTAGCTGAGGCAGAAACTCTCCCTGCTGCAACAGTGCGGTCTGCCATTCCCCTTCTTCCCGCTCCATCTGACGAGCGGTCTCCGTGATCCGGGCCGGTTCGTCCAACACCAGCACAGTGTCTGTGGGCATGTAGTCCAGTAAACTCTGACAATCCGGATAGATGAGGGTGATATATTTATAGATGCCGGTAAACCATTGTCCCGATTTCAGCTGTTCGATTTCCCAGCCGATCCCTTCAGTGAGTTTCTTTTTGAGCGAGGGGTCCTTGATAGTAGAAAGACGCTCCTCCAATAATCCCGCCGCTTTTTCACCCGCCTGATACAGTCTTTCGGCATCGGCGAACAATTCGCGGGCAGGCGGGATCAATACCTCTTCCCATTTGTCGTAGGAGCGTTGATCCGTTGCGGAAAACGGTCGGATCGAATCCAGTTCGTCTCCAAACCACTCCATGCGGACAGGGTCCTGGAATGTAACCGGATACACATCCAAAATGCCGCCACGAACACTGAATTCACCGGGTTTCTCCACCATTTCCACCCGTTCGTAACCGATCTTCACCAGTCGGTCGACCAACGGGTCCATCGGCCGTTCCTCTCCCACTTTCAATCGGATGTGATTGGCTTTTACCGTGGTTTGGGGCGGAAACAACTTGCGCAGTCCAGCGAACGGCACGACAAAAACGCCGGTAAATCCGCGCGAGAGACGGGACAACACATCTACCCGTTCCCCGAGCGTCTCGTGTCCGGCGAGCGCGATTTCCGTCGTGACCAATTCATTGGCCGGATACAACATCACTTCTTCCTTCGGCAACAGTTCGTACAAATCTTCCGCCGCTTTTTGCGCTTGGTTCAAGTTGTGCGTGACCAGCATCACCGGCCGTCCGATATCACGGTATAGGGAAGCCACATACAACATCCGCGCGGTTCCCGTCAGTCCCGCGACCATCTGCTCGGACAGCCCCATTCTCAGTCCTTCCACTGTGGACTGAAAATCCTTATCCTCCCGAAACAGCTGTATCAAGGGCTTCACGTCGTCTCGGCCTCCTCTCTGCGACCGCCTTTTTTACGCCAATACAAAAGAAGCCTTAGCTGGGGCAGCCAAGGCCGTTCGTTCCTTTCTATCCGGCTGATTTGGCACCGTTCTCCCCCCGCGCCAAAACCATTATTTTCCAGATGCGCTGACGTTCCAAGCCGACAAATGAAACTTCTCACTGCAATGGCCGGGGCAATAGAGACAGTTCCGGTGAACGGTTCAGCATCTCCTGGCATGTTTCACAGACTACCTTCACCAGGGTGCCGCCATCCATATCATCAGATATTATATCCTTCCGTTCCTCGGGGGTCAACCAATGAAACCCTAACTGCCATTCTGTAATATTTTCTGTTGACAGTTGACCGAGCGTCTGATCGCAAATTCTGCAAACATATCTGATTCCCATCATATTCCTCCTGATCCGAAGATATTCTGGTATAGTATCGCCGGATCGGGAGGGATTCATAAGTGGATCACTGATTGAATTCGTTCATCGCAATCAGGAAGGAATCCGTCTCCACCCAACGCATCACAGCATCCGCCGCACGGTGTACGGCTGATACGATGGCGTCCTGTTCATCAGGGGCAAACGGAGACAACACGTAATCAGGAATCGGTTGCGGTGTCACCGGACGGCCGATCCCGATCTTGATCCGCTTGATAGATTGCGTTCCCAGGTGCTGAATGACGGACTTCACTCCGTTGTGCCCTCCGGAACTGCCCTTGAGACGGAGGCGGAGATGACCAAGCGGCAAATCCAGATCATCGTAAATAATCAGCACGTCGTCCACGGTGCATTTCAGCCAATCCATCGCCGGGCGCACCGACTCCCCGGACAGGTTCATGAATGTCATCGGCTTAAGCAATGTGACGGTTTCCGTCCCCACCCGTCCTGTACCGCTCAACCCTTTCCATTTCTCCTTGTTGACCGGAATCCCCCATTGCTCACTCAGCCGGTCAATCACCCAAAATCCGACGTTGTGTCTCGTATTCTCGTAACGGGGGCCGGGATTCCCCAAACCGACAATCAACTTCACAAACCATCCCTGCCTTTTCGTCAGATCCTCCATCAATGAGACAGGCGCAACCCTCAGGCTGCGCCTGTCGTTTTCATTCCGGCACATGCACGCGGTGTGGTCACACCCATTTTATTAACCGTTGACAGTTTCTGTTTCCGTAGTCGTCTCCGCTTCGCTTTCTCCTTCGTCTGTACCCGCCACTTGCGGTCGGGTCACGGCGGCCACGACCTCATCCGGGTCAGACATCAGTTTCACACCGTCCGGCAATTTGACGGCTTGCAGGGTGACAGTATCACCGATCTCCAGTCCGCTGACGTCCAAGGTCAAAACTTCGGGAATCCTATCAGGCAAGGCGCGGATTTCCACCTCATGCAACTGATGTTGCAACACCCCGCCTTCCTTCACCCCTTTCGGCTCCCCTTTGAGCACCAGAGGCACTTCCGTGTCGATCGGCTCGTCCATTTCCACGGCATAGAAGTCCACGTGCAACAATTTATTTTTCAACTCATCCCGTTGCCATTCGCGTATGATGACCGGGTAAGTTTGATTATCCAATTGAAGTTGAATCACAGAGGTCGCGGCACCTTGTTGCAAGCAGCGCGCCAATTGCAATTCGTCCACATGCAGCAGTTGAGGGTCTTTTCCTTTTCCGTAGAATACCCCCGGTACGCGACCTTGCTTACGCAACTTCGTTTTCAGCGCTTTCGGACGTGCTTCTCGGCGTTGTGCTTGAATCGTCAGTGCCATTTTCATCCCTCCGTCGAAAAAAATCTTACATAATCATCATTTAACCGGATAACGGGGGATTTAAACATGCAACTGACAGCAACACACCGAAAACTCGTTCCAAGCGTTCCAGAATCGGTCTTCCCGTCTGAGGCCCACAGCAGGACTCACTTGCCTGATGACAAACACAGGTGAATCATGTGGCTCGTCAGTCAAACAATTTGCTGACAGACAACTCCTCGTGCACACGGATAATCGCTTCCCCGATCAGGGATGCCACAGACAACACCTTGATTTTGTCCAGCTGTTTTTCCTCCGGCAAAGGAATGGTGTTGGTGACGACCATTTCCTTTATATTAGCCTGCTGAATCCGATCAATCGCCGGACCGGAAAAGACCGGGTGCGTGCAGCAGGCGTAGACTTCTTTGGCTCCTTGCTCCAGCAAAGCATTGGCAGCCAGCGTGATCGTCCCGGCAGTGTCGATGATATCATCGATGATGATTGCATTTTTGCCCCTTACATCCCCGACGATGTTCATCACTTCGGCGACATTGGGTTCTGGACGCCGTTTGTCGATGATGGCGATTGGCGCTTCCAATCGCTCGGCCAGTTTCCGCGCCCGGATCACACCACCGTGATCGGGGGAGACAACCACGACGTCATCCAATTGCTTTTTGATGAAGTAGTCGGCCAAAATGGGCACACCCAACAAATGGTCCACTGGAATGTCAAAAAAGCCCTGGATCTGGTTGGCATGCAGATCCATGGTGATCACCCGGTCCGCGCCCGCCGTCTCAATCAGGTTGGCGACCAGCTTGGCCGTGATCGGATCACGTGCCCGCGTTTTCCGATCCTGACGCGCATATCCGTAGTATGGGATCACAACGTTGATGGTACGTGCAGATGCTCGTTTGAGCGCGTCCACCATCACCAGCAGTTCCATCAAATGCTGGTTGACCGGGTGACAGGTGGATTGGATGACATAGACATCCGACCCGCGAACGCTCTCGTCCAGTTTGACGTGAATCTCTCCGTCACTGAATTTGCCCACTTCGGCGTCCCCCAGCGGTACGCCTATGTGATCGGCGATTTCCCGGGCTAAACCGGGGTTGGAATTACAGGTAAACAATTGCAGACGTGTTTGACGAAGTTGAGACATGGGTGAACGATCCTCCACTTTAGATGGTAGGCCTGGTTACTTGCCTTTGGCTTTTAGTTTTTTCGCATATTCCGGCTTGTTAGTCTGCCGTTCGCGTGCAATGGCCAAGGCATCGCCCGGCACGTCGTTCGTGATGGTCGAACCGGCAGCCACGTATGCCCCTTTGCCTACGGTCACCGGAGCGACCAAGTTAACATTGCAGCCGATGAACGCACCATTCTCGATAATGGTTTTGTGTTTGTTCACACCGTCATAGTTGACGGTCACCGCACCGCAACCGATGTTGACGCCCTCGCCCACATCGGCGTCACCAACATAGCCCAGGTGCGATACCTTCGATCCCTTCCCGAGTCGAGCATTCTTGATGTCGACGAAACACCCGACTTTCGTGAACGATTCGAGATGGGAACCGGGTCTTATATAGGCGAACGGACCGACGGTGGCTCCTTCGTCGACCCGGGCGTCCTTCAGTACTGAATATTGAATGTGTGCACCGTCCCCGACGACGACGTTGGTCAGATCGGCCTGCGGGCCGATGACGCATCCTTCCCCGATCACCGTGCCAGCTCGCAGATGCGAACCGGGATGAATCACAGTGTCGGCTCCGATTTGTACATCTGCTTCGATGTACGTGTTGGCCGGATCGATCACAGTGACCCCATTCATCATATGCGCCTTCAACAGCCGGCGTCGCATAATCGCTTCCGCTTCCGCCAACTGTACCCGGTTGTTCACCCCATGGGCTTCATCCGGGTCGTCGATGGTTTCCGCTCCGATATGCTTCCCTTTTTTCTGTAAAATGGTGATCACATCGGGCAGATAGTATTCGCCTTGCTGGTTGTCGTTGTTCACTTCTTTTAGCGATTCGAACAGCAGGCGATTGTCGAAGCAGAACGTGCCGGTATTGACCTCACGAATACGCCGTTCTTCCTCAGTGGCATCCTTATGCTCCACGATCCGAACCACGCGGCCGTCTTCGCCACGAACTATACGTCCGTACCCCGTCGGATCGGCCAGTTCGGCTGTCAACACGGTCGCAGCCGATTGTCGTTCCCGATGGCTGCGAACCAGTCGCTCCAACGTGTCCACCGTGAAGAGCGGGTGGTCACCGTTAAGTACGAGCGTCGTACCTTCCTTGTCCGCCAAGATCTCTTCCGCCTGACGTACTGCATGCGCCGTTCCCAATTGCTCTTCCTGCAATACGAAGGTGGCGCGATCACCGACATGGGCTTGCACTGATTCGGCGTGATGCCCAACCACCACGATGGTTTGAGCTGTTCCCAGACGCTCCAATTGATCCAAAATATGATCGATGATCGCTTTGCCGCATACCGGGTGCAAAACCTTGTGCTTGCGCGATTTCATCCGCGTTCCCTGTCCAGCGGCCAGAACGATGGCAAAAAGATCACTCATGTGGGTCGCACCCCCGTTTTTTCCTACAAAAACTCCATTCTGACTATATCCCAAAGCACACGGGAATGCAACAAGGCTGAGGGGTGAAGAGTTTGCCAATTCGACGACGATAAAAAATCATCCCGCATGGCGCGGGATGAACTATGGGGCTGAGGAATCTGATCTGTCTGTCCGCTCGCTATCCCGGATCTCTCCACATGCGCCCTGCAAGGAAGCCAGCAGTCTTGACCGCTCCGAACCGGGGAGCACTGGACGCGGGCAAAGCACGCTTCGCTTAGAAAAAATGGCCCGCGAATGAATCCCTGTGCTATCCGAAACGAAGCTCGGTAGGGCTTGGTCAGCCACCCCCCTGGTAAATGTTACCTCACGATCAATTTGCCAGAGACAGTGACCGCGGACGTCAGGATCGAAGTCCGTTTAGCTTGGGTGAATTTCGTGAACAAGAAACCGTTTCCACTCCATGTCTCTGCCTGCGTTACCTCCATCAAAGTCCGCCACTGCCACATCCAATATGATATGGACGAGCATCTCCCTATATGTAAGGGTGACAACGGACTTTGATTCAGGCGTCTAAAGGATAAACGTCTGCTTTCATTTCCAATTCGCCGGCGCGTTCATATTCCGCGAGTACGGCGGCTTCGATTTTTTCCCGTGTCGAGGGTGAAATGGGGTGGGCAATGTCGCGGAACTCGCCGTCCGGCGTACGCTTGCTGGGCATCGCCACAAACATGCCGTTGTTTCCGTCAATGACGCGGATGTCATGGACGACAAATTCTCCGTCAATCGTTATGGAAGCGATCGCGCGCATGCGTCCTTCACGGTTGACACGGCGTAGACGTACGTTTGTAATTTCCAATCGGATTCACCACCCATTTCCAGAAAGATGTCCACTCACCTATTCTTCACGGGTGATGAAAATCCTTCAATTTCACACAAAGAAAATGGATTTTTTGTTGAATTCAATCGACAATTGCCACTGCCTCAATCTCCACCCGTACATCTTTGGGGAGACGCGCTGCCTGCACGCATGAGCGAGCCGGGTGTGGTTCCTCGAAATACTGCGCATAGACTTCATTCACTTGTTGAAAATCTTCCATATCAGCCAAAAAGATCGTTGTCTTTACCACTTTGTTCAGATCGGTTCCGGCAGCTTTCAGCACGGCCTGCAGGTTCTTCATCACCTGATGGGTTTGCTCCACGATGCCACCTTCGACCAGTTTGCCTTCCGGTGTCAGCGGAATCTGACCCGACGTATACACCATGTTCCCAGCCTGAATCGCTTGCGAATACGGCCCGATCGCTTGCGGAGCCGCAGAAGTTTGGATTCGCTTCATTCGATCCCCCACCCTTTCTCAAACAGGTTGCCCAACTGGACATCCACCGTCCGTTGTTTTTCATCAATCGACTTAATTTTGGCCAGCGACACCACATTCTCCACCAGACGCTCTTGGGCAGCAGATTCCACCAGTACACCGGCACCGATCACATCCGCCTGAAACTCGGAAAGCAAATCGATCATCCCGCGAATGGTGCCACCCGCTTTCATGAAATCGTCGATGATCAATACGCGTGATCCTTCCTTCAACGAGCGGCGCGACAAAGAAAGGGTGCGAATGCGCCTGCTGGAGCCAGACACCGTATTGACTGTCACCACCGAGCCTTCCGTTACCCGGTTTCCTTGACGCACGATCGCCACCGGTACACCCAGATGCGTGGCGGCCGCCAAAGCCAGGGGAATCCCCTTCGTTTCCACCGTGACGACAGCATTCACCTGTTCCTTGGCAAACACGGATGCCCAAATCTGTCCAATATCGCGCAGGAGGGCCGGTTGCCCCAACAGATCGGACATGTACAAAAAGCCACCCGGCAAGATACGGTCAGGATTAGACAACTCACGGCAGAGTGACCGCATCACTTCCTCCGCTGTTTCCATGTCCATCCCCGGGATATAGCGGACGCCGCCTGCCGCCCCGGCCAATGTCTCCAAACCGCCTTGCCCCGTCGTGCTCAGCACCTCATGGATGATGGTCAGATCCTCGCTGATGGACGATTTCGCTGTATCGTACCGCTCAGCAAACGTGCTGAGCGGGATGAGACGATGCGGATGCTGAATGAGCCGACGCGTCATGTCGACGATGCGTGCGCTCCGCTTCCATTTGTTCATTCCCTAACCCCCATGAAAACCGAATATATCCTTATGGAATATATCATATTGTTCGGGTTTTATCAAGCAATAGAGGTTGGTTTGATCCCAACATACGGACAGCATATACTTGACGGCAAAATCCCCGCAAACCGTTGACAATGCGACGCGCCCGTGATTCGCGATCGACCAGCCCAAACACGGTGGGACCGCTCCCGGACATCAACACACCGTCGGCACCGAACTGCTGCATCTTCTCTTTGAGTCGCCGCACTTCAGGATACATCTGCATCGTCACTTCTTCCAATACGTTACCCAAATGCCGACAGATGCCCCGATAATCTCCCTGTTCCAACGCCCGAATCATCGCCTCCGTATTCGGCCTGCGATCGATCTGATCCACGCGCAGAGCTTGAAACACTTCGGCCGTAGAAACCCCGTGCCGGGGCTTGGCCAACACAACCCAACAAGGGGGCGGCGGTGCCACAGGTGTCAGGATTTCCCCCCGGCCTTTGGCCAACGCCGTTCCGGACCAAACACAAAACGGGACATCCGATCCGATCTCCGCTCCCATCTCGGCCAGTTCCTCCAGTGACAATCCCAACTGCCACAATCGGTTGAGACCGCGCAATGTAGCAGCTGCATCACTACTACCGCCCGCCAATCCGGCGGCCACCGGAATCCGTTTGTGAATCGTGATTTTAACGCCACGAGTAATGCCCATTCGTTGACGGAGCAAATCGGCCGCCCGATAAGCCAAATTGCGTTCGTCCTGCGGAATGAGGCCGGAGGAATTCTCCAACACGATGTCGTCACCATAAATGTCCGCCAACTCAATGCGATCGGACAGATCGATCGTGGTCATGATCATTTCCAATTCATGATACCCATCTTCTCGTTTATGTAAGGCGTCCAAAGTCAAATTGATTTTCGCCGGTGCCTTTTCCGACACTTCCATCTACCCTACCTCCCCTCTTGCCGCCACTTTGGACCCGCCGTACCGAAAGTGTCACTCGCTCACGCCCGCATTCTCCGCAAGTGTTCTTATTGTATCACGTTTCGAGAAAGTGTAGGTAACCAGTGCGGAAAATCCCACGCGAGACGAAAAAGGTTGGGGAGAAGTCCCCCAACCTGATCCGCGGCTATTTTTTGGCCAAGCTCGCTTCCGCGATCTCAATCGCCCGTTTCACCATGTTGCCTGCGTCACGAGCTTTGATCCCGCCCCAACCTTCCTTCTGGACCACGTCGTAAAAGCCCAGTTCTTTCGCGATTTCGACCTTCAAGGCCTCCGACATGACGCTACCTCTACGTGCCATGCAGATACCCCCTTTGATCGTTGGCCGCGGACTTCGCTTAGTATCTGCAATTGGGCTTGATTTTTTGCGAAGAAAAAATAAAATAGAACACGTCACCGTGTTCTATTAGCTTTTGACGTATTTGACACGAACTTGCTGATCGTCTTCATAGACGGTCAGCTCCACCGATTCTGTCAAGATGTCCGCGTAACTGTACGAAACGCGTTTGAAAGCGTGTTGGTCTTCGTCCAACTTCACAATAAAAACGGAGGGATACGTTTCCTCCAACACGCCAGTACGCTCGATGGTTTTGCGTCGACCACTGTTCGCTTTGAGGCGAATGCGGTGTCCGATATAACCATCCAGCGTTTGTTTGATTTCTGTCAGCGCGTTTTTGCCCACGAGACGACCACCTCACTTGACTTTATTATAGCAAGCGAGGCCTCATTTGTCAAACGAACACACGATTATAGCAGTGGGACAAAGATTTTGTCAACGCCTTTTGCGAAACTTTTTTTCAAAACTGGAAAAAACCATTTATAACCAATGGTTTATTTGGTAAATCGGTCCGCCACCGCACTGGCCGCAAACGCATCCGGTTTGATTTTGGCCGTATAACCGACGGACGTCACCCAGCCCACGACCTCCTGAATCAGCGTCCGCGTCTCCCCATGTCTCCCCACATCCAAGTGAATCTCTACTGGGATGTCAGCCGAGACTTCCAACAAACCGTGCTGTTTCAACTGCTCCATGCAGTCCAGGCTATACTCCGTCTCCTTGTAGATCCGATACCGCAAGTCAAAAATCGGGCGGGAGCGCTTGCGTGCATAGTAAAACAAGGCTCCCTTGCCGACGCGTTGCACGATGATGGCTGTGACAAACAAGGTTTCCTGTTGGTTGGTCTGTGAATCGGTTCCGATGACAACTTTGTATCGGGCAGAGCGATCCGCTTCCAAGTACTGGCGCATATCGGCAATGACTTCTTCGATGGTAAACCGCCCTTTTCGAGGATGGTAGAAGTCCAATGGCCTTTCCTCCATATACCGCCGAGCTTACGCCCGGGTCAATGAGACTGCTGACAAAGTAACATGAAAAGTCTTCACGATCATTTGTCAACAACCTGATCCATTCGGTTTGGTTCCCACATGAGCAGCCAGACCATCCGCCAAACGAGCGAATTCCTCCAAACTCAAGGTTTCTCCCCTGCGACGAGGGTCAATCCCCGCTTCCTCCAACCATCGATTGAGTGCTTCTTTGTTTTTCCCGTCCGACAACAATGTCGAAAGTGCATTGGATAGTGTCTTTCTCCGTTGATTGAACGCTGCTCGTACCACACGGAAGAACAGCGCTTCGTCACGGACTTGCACGGCCGGTTCCGGTCGAACGGAAAGACGAATGACGGCCGAATCGACATTGGGACGCGGCACAAACACATGCCGTGGCACGGTTGCCACCCAGGAGACTTCCGCAAAGTATTGAACCGCAACCGTCAGAGAACCATAATCCTTGGTTCCCGGTTTGGCACGCAACCGCTCTGCCACTTCTTTCTGGATCATGACCACAATATGGCTGAGCGGCAAACGCTCTTCCAATAAACGCATCAGGATCGGAGACGTGATGTAGTACGGCAGATTGGCTACGACGGCGTATTTGGTCAACCCGTTCAAATGTTCTCCGATCAACCTGCGGAAATCCACCTTCATGGCATCGCCGTGAACGATGGACACCCGGCTTTGTCCTAGAAATTGTTCACGAAGGATCGGAACCAAGCGGTCATCCAGCTCCACCGCCACCACTCCGCCGGCGGATTCGGCCAGTCGCTCGGTCAACGCGCCGATCCCCGGCCCAATTTCGATAACGCCGGTTTCTTCGTCCAGTTCCGCCGCACGAATGATTTTCCCGATGACATGGGCATCTGTTAGAAAGTTTTGCCCCAAGCTCTTTTTTAATGCAATTTGATGCCGTGACAATAATTCACGGGTTCGGGCGGTGATGGGTTGTCGTTCCACCTTGTTCCTCCTTCTCTGCTTGGATCAGCGCTTGCCGAAACTCCGATCGGGTGATGCGAAACATTTGGATGCGGCGGAAAAATTGCCGGGCATTGGCATAGCCAATCCCCAAATACCGACCCATCAATTCCCTGAGGCGACGAGCGCGGACGCCGCCGGCCAATCCCGCATCCAGGTATTCTCCCCACGTCACCTCATCGTTACCTTCGGATTCCGTTCCGCATCGCACCTCGGACAATGCTCGCCGGATCGCTTCAGGGGAGGCATGCTCCACTCCGATGCCGTCTTTGCCGGTGGCTTCCTCCCGTGTCAGAAATGCGTGCTTGCAACCCTCCACCCTTTGCGAGATGATTCGGCGAATGCGTTCGCCCGCACCATCCGGATCGGTCATGATGATCACACCGCGCCTGTCTTGGGCCTGTTTGATCGCCGCCAACACCGTTTCATCCACTGCATCGCCGCCCGTTTCCAGCGTGTCCGCTGAAACGGCGCGTCGCACGGCCGCGGTGTCGTTTTTACCTTCCACTACGATGATTTCTTTCAACTTGCCTGTAAACACCCAACGTAAC
Source organism: Polycladomyces subterraneus (assembly GCF_030433435.1). Lineage (NCBI taxonomy): Bacteria > Bacillati > Bacillota > Bacilli > Caryophanales > Thermoactinomycetaceae > Polycladomyces > Polycladomyces subterraneus. The sequence continues at coordinate 25,773 of NZ_JANRHH010000029.1, read as the reverse complement.
CTTCTTTCCCATAACAACCGGTGTCCACGGGATACTGGGACATGTCTGGTGAATACTGTCCCATTGCTTTCTCGACTCGCTCCACCTGCGCCCTGCAAAGAAGCAGATATGGCCGGGCTTAGGTCTTCCTCCCTGGGAAAACTTCGCTTCTTTACCAGACATCCTAGCACCAGATACCCCTTTGTTTTTCTTAGTGTAGACCGTCCGGCTTTGCTCTTATGCTTCAATGCCGAACAGCCGACACGCATTGGCAGTCGTATGTTCCGCCAATGCCTCCAGCGTCATGCCCCTCAGTTCTGCGATGGCCTGCGCCACCAACCGCACATAGCCCGTTTCGTTCCGTTTTCCTCGATGGGGATGGGGAGTCAAATACGGGCAGTCCGTTTCAATCAGCAAACGGTCGATGGGCACTTTTTGGGCAATTTCCTTGGGCAGCTTCGCATTTTTAAACGTAACCGGTCCGCCCAGACCAATGTAAAAATTCAGGTCCAGACAGTGCTGCGCAAATGCCCAATCCCCGCTGAAGCAATGCATGACGCCGCCGACTTCCTCCGCTTTTTCTTCGCGCAAAATCTGGAGAACATCCTCATGAGCGTCCCGATCATGAATAATGATCGGCAATCCAACCTTCCGCGCCAGCCGGATTTGTCGGCGAAACACCTCTTGCTGGACATCGCGAGGCGAATTGTCCCAGTAGTAGTCCAAGCCCATCTCGCCGAGCGCCACCACTTTGGGATGGTCTGTCAGTGATTCGATCCAGGTCAGATCATCGTCAGTCATCTCCTTTGCATCATGCGGGTGCCAGCCGATGGCGGCGTAGATGAAATCATACCGATCGGCCAACGCCAACGCGGTACGAATCGTCTCCCGGTTGTAGCCGATGTTCACCACACGGGACACACCGTGTTCTTCCTGTGCGCGACGAATCACTTCTTCCCTGTCTTTGTCAAATTGGGCGTCGTTCAAGTGGGCATGGCTGTCAAACAACATGATGGCACGCCTCCTGATCCGATTCTTGGCTGGTTTTTTACGGGATTTCAATGAACGGACAGCAAAGCGAAGCGCCGGAAGGGAAAGACAATGACCTCTGCACGCCCAACAACATCATGCATGTCGATCGCCCCGAGCTCGCGGCTGTCCTTGCTGTTATTGCGGTTGTCCCCCATGACAAAAAGATGACCGGGGGGAACACGCGTCGGCTCCAGATACGAATCGGTCGGTTCGTCGATGTAGGGTTCCTTCAATTGTCGTCCATTCCGGTATACGTGGCCGTTGTGGATCGCGATGACGTCTCCCGGCAAACCGATGACTCGTTTGATGAAATCCCTTTTTTCCTCTGTATGAAAAATCACGATATCTCCGTACGACGGTTTGGTGATACTGTAAATCCACTTGTTGACGATCAACAGTTCCCGGCCATGAAATGTGGGATACATGGACATTCCCTGCACCTCGTAAGGCTGAAAGAAGAACAACCGGATTACGATCGCCAACAACAAAGCAGTCACGACGGCCTTCCACCAGTCACCGGCGTTGCGCGCTTCTCCACTCATCTTGAACCCCTATCCCCCTCTCTGTAATTACAATACTGGATGTTCTTCCAATTTTCCACCCGTATTTACAGTAAATGACGTCTAAAAGCCCACGGCGCCCATCGGAAGGACCCGTGGGGTATATCCATCCTGGGTTGAAAGGGGGCGTTAGTTAACGACATGTTGTACATGCGGATGTTTGAGTGGTGCTCACATCCCACTAGAGCATGTCTGATCAATATAGTCCGCTTCACTTAGAGGAAAGTACCCGCGATTCGATCCTCACGCTTTTCCGGCTCTCCGCCCGGTAGGACATGAGAAACTCATCCACTCGGGAATACTTCCCTCCGATGAAATGACCAGACACACCTGCGTAGTGGGTTTGCTAAGTCAGGGTATAAGGTTCCAGTGGCAAACCAATCTCTCCCATTGAATCGATCGCCACCGGGTCTATTGATCCGGTGGCGATTAACGACTCCCCATATACCCTCTGAATCCACCGGTAACCTATTCGCTTCGGGTGACTGCTTTTTCCTCACTCGCTCCCGTTCACGTCCCCGAATTCGCTTTTACCTGGAGACAGGCAACCATTCTTTGTGTTGTTCAGACCGATCCTTCCGTCTTTGATCTCTGATATTACTTCACCCGTGTGCCGTTGGGGATGTCACCCGACACCGTGGACAAAACCAACCGATCCCCGTCCTTGGCCGCGAGTACCATGCCTTCGGAGAGGACACCACGCAATTTGGCCGGTTTCAAGTTGGCTACCATGATCACTTTTTGCCCGGTAAGTTCCTCAGGCTGATAGTACTGTGCGATTCCGGCAACCACCTGACGCTGTTCACTTCCCAATTCCAATCGCAATTTCAACAAGCGGTCCGCCCCTTCGATCCGCTCGGCTGCCACGATTTCCGCCACACGCATATCCACTTTGGCGAAATCATCGATACTGATGAGATTCATCTCTTCGACCGACGGCTCGTCTTTCCCTTTTTTCTTGGGTTCAGCTTCGCCGCTTGTTTTTGTACCCCCGATCATCGCATTGATCGCCTCCACTTCCTTTTCTACGTCCAGGCGCGGGAACAGCGGTTTCCCTTTTTTCACCCGGAGACCTTGCGGCAGAGTTCCGAACCGATGCGCGCTTTCCCACTCCGTCTGATCACCCGCGGACATGCCCAAGTGCTCCCACATTTTTCGCGGAACACGCGTCATGAACGGTTGCACCAGTACGCTGACAATGCGCAATACCTCCAGCAGATGATACAGCACTGAGCCCAGCGTGTCCCTTTTGGCCGGATCCTTGGCCAATTCCCAGGGTTGCGTGTTCTCGATATACTTGTTGCCCGCACGCACCAGATCCCAAATCGCCGTCAGTGCGATAGAAAACTGCATGTTGTCCATCGCCTTTTCCACTCGGTTGACGGTTTCTTCGGCCAGCCGGACCAGCGCCGCATCATGTTCGGTGGCATTTTCCACATATGCTGGTACGAAACCGTCGAAGTATTTCTCCACCATGGTTAGCGTCCGGTGGAGCAAGTTGCCCAGATCGTTGGCCAAATCAGCGTTGATCCGTTCCACGAACCCTTCCGGCGTAAACACGCCGTCCGCTCCGAACGGGACCTCACGCAACAGGTAATAGCGGAGCGCATCCAGACTGTACCGTTCGATCAATGGGACCGGGTCCACCACATTGCCCTTGGATTTGGACATTTTCTCGTTTTTGACGGTGAAGAAACCGTGGGCGACCACTTTTTTAGGTAACGGGAGATCGAGCGCCATCAGAATGATCGGCCAATAAATCGTGTGGAAACGGACAATGTCCTTGCCTACAATATGCACGTCGGCGGGCCAATGCTTCTCAAACTGCTTTTGTTTCTCAGGATCGTCGGACAGATACCCGATGGCTGTAATGTAGTTGGTCAGAGCGTCCAGCCAAACGTACATGACGTGCTTCGGATCTCCCGGCACCGGAATTCCCCAATCAAAAGTCGTCCGAGATACGCACAGGTCCTCCAGTCCCGGTTTGATGAAGTTCTGGATCATCTCATTCTTGCGGGATTCCGGCTGGATGAACTCCGGGTTTTCCTCGTAGTATTGAAGCAGACGGTCCACATATTTGCTCATCCGGAAGAAGTAGCTTTTCTCCCGCACCTTGTCCACCGGCCGGCCACAGTCCGGACAATTGCCATCTTTGAGTTGTCGCTCGGTCCAGAACGATTCACAAGGGGTGCAGTACCAACCCTCGTACTCACCAAGGTAAATGTCCCCTTGATCCAGTAGGCGTTGGAAGATCTTCTGCACGACCTTCTTGTGCCGTTCCTGCGTGGTCCGGATAAAATCATCATACGAGATGTCCAGCTTCTCCCACAGCTCCTGAATCCCGGCCACGATTTCATCGACGAACTCCTGCGGTGATTTCCCGGCTTCCTTGGCACGGCGCTGGATTTTCTGACCATGCTCGTCCGTTCCGGTAAGATACATGACATCATAGCCGCGAAGCCGCTTATAACGAGCCATCGCGTCTGCCGCCACAGTGGTATATGCATGCCCGATATGCAACTTGTCGTTGGGATAATAGATCGGTGTTGTAATGTAGAAGGAACGCTTTTCGCTCATGTGATTTTCTCTCCTTTCACCCTAGGGCGTGTCTGGTAAATGGAATGCGGATGACCGGACAAACCCTGGTTGTTCTCAAAAAAGCAAAACCCCTCACCCTTCAGCATGGGGCGAGAGGTTGTTCTCACGCGGTACCACCCATATTCAGCACGTCCTCGCGGCACGTGCCCTCGATCAGTGTTACACTGCGCCGTTAACGCCGGCCACGGCCGCCCCTACTCACCCAGAAGGGTTTCGTTGCGGCTTCTCCGGGGACATGTTCACCTCAGCGCCTATGCCGGCTTTCACCCATCCCGGCTCTCTGGTGATAGACGACAGTCGGTTACTCCTCCCCATCATGGAAGTTCGGAGTGTTCATCTGTTGCAAAAACCATGTCGTTATTATTATATCAACCGCACAAAGGGGATTCAATGTGCGGGAGGGCTTATCCGCCATTGTTGACGAAACGGAGGGAGTGCAAACGCCATCACACCCGATTCTGTCCTGGTTCCCTTTCATTCCTTTGCTTTACGGGGCGTCGCATCTCCCGCCAAATCGCCGGAACCACCCGTGTCAGATATGTCCATCCCCTGATGAAGGATTCCCCCGTTTCCCGTACCTTGTAGGTGATTGGAACTTCCATCATCCGGTAACCTTGCCGCACAATATTGAGGGTCATCACTTGGGCATAGTTGTAGTCATGGATGATCTCCATATCTCTCAGCACATCCCGGCTGAACGCCCGGAACCCGGACTGTCCGTCGTAAATCCAGCGACCGAGCAACAGCGACTGCAACAGGGTAAACACGTAATTCCCCAAGCGCCGGTGCAAACGCATTCCACGGATCGTTCCCTTGAACCGTGAACCCATCACATAATCGGCATCCCCGTTCAGAATCGGCTCCACCACTTGCGGGATCTCATCGGCGGGATATTCGTCGTCGGCGTCGATCATCACCGCCACGTCGGCACCCCGCCGCCACGCCTCCTTCAATCCTTCCCGAACAGCGGCACCTAATCCCCGATTTCGAGGAAAGGAGAGGATTTCGTCCGCCCCTGCTCCCTTGGCCGCTGCCACCGTCCCGTCCGTCGAACCGTCGTCGACAAGCAGCACCCTCACCTCCACATCCGGGCGAAAATGGCGCGGTACCTTCCGTATCACGGTTCCCACAGATTCTTCCTCATTCCACGCCGGGATCACCACATACAAGAGCACCACCACTTCCCTCCTTTCGTCCTGTTTCATCTATGAGGCAACGCCGCGACTTCCAGAGATTCCGCCCTAAAGTGCGTCTGATCAATACTGTCCACATTGCCCCTTTACGTAATGACCAGACATACTAGAACCAGTCCAGTTCAAGAACGACTGTCCGTTTCCGATTTGGACACACATGCTTCCGGTTTCCACGCTTCCATCAAAACGGGCCCACGCGACCGGTTAGGATAGGATGCCCCCAATGCATAGCAGATGGTCGGCGTGACCGAAGTCAGGTTGCAAAGTGCTTCAACGCGGTGTCCTTCACGCACCATCGAGCCGTGCAGGATGAACGGCACGAAACGTTCCCCCTCATCCAGATGGGCATGTCCACCAATTCCGTCGGATTGTCCATGATCGGCGCACACGATGAACAGGGTGTCTTCCAGATAGTTTTTCTCTTTCAACCACTGGTAAAACGACTGAATATGTCGGTCGGCTTCCTCAATTTTTTCCCGATATTCCTCATACAGCGGACCGCGGCTGTGCCCCGTCTGGTCAGTGGCGATCAGCTGCACGGCTAATAGATCAGGCTGCTTTTCCTCTATTATTTGACGCGCCCGAGCCATGATGTGCGCGTCGGCTTCATCGTTCTTCATCACCGCAGTCACCGTATCCACATCATCGCCGAAAGCGTCCACCAGATGGGCGATCCCCAACAAGCGTCCCGTTTTGCCCACTTCCCGAAGTTTGTCAAAGACACTTTCACATCGAACACCCAATTTCCACACCATGTTGCTCGTGATGCCATGATCACGCGGATACGCCCCTGTGAACATCGTGGAAAAACAGACTACCGTCCGCGCGGGATAAATGGTCTCCATGCGTGTATACTCCGTACCCGTCCGCTTCAACCAGTCCAAAAACGGCGTGTCCGCCTCTTCCAACCGGTCCTTACGGCAACCGTCGATTACCACGAGAATGACGCGGCGAGCCGGGGGATGCTTCGGAAGCGGGGTGGATGTGAACTGCTCCGGTTCTTCGGGACGCCAGTCGAAAAATGCACGATGCACTGCGTATGCATATAGCGCAAACCCTGCGGTGAATCCCAGCAGACCGAGCGCAGCCTGCCAATTCCCCGGTGATTGCGCAGCAGAGTGCAAGTACGCCAACAGCAACACGATTTTCGGGATTTGCTCCTGTGCGTTTCCACTGGTGGAATCGCTGTTTTTCAACACCAACCGCCAGAACCGCTTGTAATTGTCCAGCGGGATTCCGATACGCAGATGATAGTAAATGGTTCCCCAAAAGATCACGGTAAAGAAAAAGTACCAGCCCATTCCCCACAATTGCAATCCAAGGGAGAATCCGCCCAGCCAGCCAATATACAGAACAACCGGGGGCCAAAGATACCAGCGCAAATGAAGTGGGAAATCGTATCGGTATATCACGGCGAACAGCGGTACCGCCAACAAGAGCGCCCATCCGACCGCACGTGCGTCGAAGGTCCCCCACAAAGCTTGATACAGCACAAATCCCCCGACAACAAACACGGGAGTAAACGGTTTTCCCTCATTCAGCACATTCCAGCAGCGGGCTGCGATCTTTTCGATACGGGAGGCCTTTTTCACATGCGTTCCTCCTTTCGGAACCAGTCGACGAAACGCCGGATTCCCTCCTCAAACGAAACGGACGGCTCATATCCCAACTCCCGTTTTGCCCGGGAAATGTCCGCCCATGTATGGGATACGTCCCCGGTCTGCGCACCCAGCATGTGGATCCTTGGTTCCACTCCCATCGTACGAGCCAGCGTTTCCACCATTTCCATCAGCCGGATCGGGCGGCCCGAGCCGATATTGTACACCCGGTATGTCTCAGACGGGGATGTAAGCGACCGGATCACTCCATCCACCGCATCGTCGATGTACGTGTAATCTCGGCACGAGTCCGGCTGATACACCGGCAACGGTTCTCCTGCCGCCAGCAATGAGGCAAATCGGTGAATCGCCATGTCGGGCCGCTGAGATGGACCATATACGGTAAAAAAGCGGAGCGATGTCACGGCCATCCCATAAAGCCGCTGAAAGGTGCGGGCAAACGCTTCGCCGGCCCATTTGGCAGCAGCATATGGGGATTCGGGTGTCTCACGTACGTCTTCTTCTTTCAAAGGACGTAACGGTTGCTCCCCGTACACGGAAGAGGAGGAGGCAAATACCAACCGTCGGATATTGGCACGAGCCGCTTCCTGTAGAACGGTGACCGTCCCTGTCACGTCCACATCGGCGTAAAGAGCCGGGTTCTCCAATGACGGACGGACTCCGGGGATCGCCGCCAAATGAACGACAGCATCCCATACCTGGCGTTCCATGACTTCCTGCATCGCTTCCCGATCCCGAATATCGGCGTGTACCCAAGAAAAACGCGGGTCAGTCATCAACCCCGCCAATCGTTTGCGTTTGATAACCGGATCGTAGTAATCGTCGAGATTGTCCACCGCGCAAATCGCTTCCGTTTCATCGCGGGTCAACAGCCGGGCACACAAAGCAGCACCGATAAAACCGGCCCCGCCCGTCACCAATACCTTCATTTTCGTCACCCCGATCCATCAAAAAGGGCGGAAGCCGCTTCGCCTCCGCTCCGTATCGTTTCTCTTTCCATGATTGGTTTCTGTTTTTTCATTACCGCATGGATCACACTGACTTGTATCATGATTTTCTTCCACCTTGCACCCCATTAACCGCTCCGTTGAAAAATCCTTTCACGTCAATTTCATACAAACGAATGGTATGATAAACCGGATCGATCAGCAGGTGACTCTCAAAACGGGCCACTTCCCGCAAGTATGGGCGGAGTAAGTCTTTCCGGGGACCAAATCCGTCCACGACCGCTCCGGTGATCAGCACTTCTTTCTCGCCGTGACGGTAGGGTGTCAACGCACCCGTAAAGACCGGCCAACTGTGCAAAAGGATCGTCTCATACCGCGGATCGCGCGCATACAACACACGTTCCTCTTCCCACGTGATCAACACCACGTGATCCGGATCATAATGCTTTTTGACATAATCGGCCATCTCTACTACCGCCGGTTTTTCGTCATGATGGATACGAACGAGAGATGCGCCTTGGCATGTTTGCAAGGTGAGAATCAACGCTAGCAATCCGAATGCGGCCGACCTCCTCCGCTGGGCCAGCCGACGGATTCCCCACATCGCCACTAGAATCATGGCAGGAATCAGTGGCAGGATATGACGCCATTTCTCCACATTTTGCCCGAAAAAGATCCACAATCCATACGGGATTATCCACAAAGCAACCAATCGGACACGATGATCGCCCCATCGCCGCCCGAAGCAAACGGCCGCCAACAGCGCCGCCGCCACGGCCCCCCCGGTTATCCATTGCCAAGCGGGTGCCGTCGGATACCAGCCACCCATGGCCGCCATCCAAATTTGCCTTCGGAAAAACTCAATCATCCGATCAACCCACGACGGTGCTCCGGTGAAAGCGGTATCTCCCCATTGCGTGAAATGACCTTCGGTAAAGGCGGATCCCAACCGAAAAAACCGTGTCACGCCTCCTTCACTGTTGCTGACGGCCAGTACCCAGGCACCGGTCAAGCCGACCCCCAAACCAGCAGCCAAAATGAGGAAACGCACCCGTTCGGCGGTAAGCTGCCACCTCCCCTTCACAACAAGCAAACGGATTGCCGGGTAAAATAATACGGCAGTCAGGGGCCAATAGGAAAGTCGAACCCCCAGCAGCACCGCCGCCACGACTGCCCCGGAAACCAACACCCATCCATGCCGTTGGTCTCCGTCCGGCCAACGCAAGCTGAAACTAACCGTCCACCAGAGCAATATAGCCGTCGCCAATCCCATCGCGTCCGACATCGGCTGTTCCGAGGCCAGCCACGTCATCGGGTGAACAGTAAGCCAAACCGCGGCCCAAAACGCCCAGATCTCCGGCAAAAAACGGCGTGCCAACCCGTAGAAAAAACCGACGCCGATCCCGCCTGAAACGGCACTAACCCAAGATAAGGAAAGATATTCATTCTGAATGAAAGGCAGAAAAAAATGCCCCGCCAAGATGAAAAACGGGTATCCCGGAAAATGGGGCTGCATCGCAAAGAGATCATAACGCCGCAGGGCCAGTGCAAAATCAACGGCATCCCAGCTTTCCGGCCAGTCGGTTGTCCAAAACAGACGCACCAGCACGGCGGCCAACACCAGCCCCGCAGCCTTCATCCACACTCTCATGAATGCCGTTTCCGGCGTCCCAACCATGTAAACAGCGCGACAGCCCCCACGACCACGATGACGATCGCGGCCAACGGCCCCCATTTTTCAAGCGGGGTTTCCTCCCCATCTTCCAACGTTTCCTCGGAGGGGCCTTTTCCGATGTGCCCCTCTCCGCCGCTGGCCACTTTTTCACCGGTGGGAATATACTGCTTTTCCAGTTCGGAGAGAATGATTTTTTTGGACGCCTCAAATTGTTTCCGATCGGCCGGCTTTTTGCCCACGCCGAACAATCCCGGATTGCCGAGCGCATTCAGCGCCTTTTGGAATTCCTCGTCCAGTTTGCTGGACAATGAAGGATTGTCCTGTTTCAGATGCAATGTGTTCAGCACTTTGAACGTCCCGTACGCTTTGGCCAGCAAGACCTTGGCTTTGGCGTAGTCGTTGAAATCCTGCGACAGGTTGTCCAACCGGCGCTGAATATTGCGAACCAACGCCTCTCGCCAATAAAACAATGCCTGATCGGCTTTTTTCGCTTGCAGGTTTTGTTCAATAGCCTTGGTCAGTTGCGGTCCGATCTCCGCGTGCTCGGCCATTTCCGCGCGCACTTCCTTGAACTCCCGTTCGGCAGTTGCAAAATCAGCCGGTTTCTTGTTCAAGGCGACATATGCTTTTTGATACGCGTCCGCTACCGGATCTTCATCCGGTTTTCCGTACGAATAGGCCCATGCCGTGGAGGTCTGCGCAACCCCGATCACGAGCAGAGCCATCAACATAACCAACCACTTTCGCATCGTCTTTCCTCCCCAAGGGGTGTCCAATCAACCGAATTGTCTTAGGTGGGCTCTCCCGCCCTGGTTACAGAACCACCTAGGGCTTGTCTGATCAACCTCACATGCATCACCTTCCCGGCTCGTTCCACCTGGGCATGGGAAAATAATGCTGCCCTTAATGGCATGAACGGAAATACCCAATCTCAGTTTGCCCTTCTCACGACAGCCGCAGACTGTCTGTATTGCCGGGACGCTTTAGCTGAATCGGAAGCATCTCTCAGTTCCCCATTGCGAGCGGCAACCGGCTGTTCGGTGCGAATGGTCGTTGACGGCGCAACGGCACGTCTTTTGAACCGAACCCAGCTGAATACGACGGCAAAATAACCGAGATAGGCGAGAATTTGCTCGATAGAGGGGCTGTGGCTGTAACCGAGCAGTGTTTTGAAGAAAATCCCGACATTGCCACTGATCAGCGGATGTGTGCCGTGCTCCCGGACGTAATGCGCCTCATCCACCGGATGTTCCGGCATAAACCAGTCGAGATTGTACACATGCGGCATCGCACTTTTCATCAAGCCGATGTCCTGCATCATGCCGATCGCCTGTACCAGCAGGCCGGCAGCAATCAGTACGATCATCGCACCTGTCACACGGAAAAAGGTCTGCAGGGAAAATTTCATCGTCCCACGGAAAAACAGATAGGAAACCACACCGGCGACCACCACACCAAACAACGCTCCCCAGCTCGTGATGGCTTTGTCAATCTGTCCGCCCGAAATGCCGACGAAGAAAAAGACGGTTTCCACGCCTTCGCGCACGACCACCAAAAACGCGTGAATGATCATGCCGATAACACTACCGGTGGTAAGGATGTCACTCAACCTGCTCTCCAGACGTCCCTTCATCCCTTTGCTCTGGTCGGCCATCCACAACACCATTTGTGTTAAGAGGACGGATGAGATCAGCATGATGGTGATCTTCAGATAAATCTCGCTTCCCATTACTTGAAAACCGGTCAGCACCACTTGGAAAATGAGTGCAACGAAAAAGCTGGCCACTACGGCGGCAGCTGCTCCCGTCCACACCCATTTGTTGAAGTGGCTCGCTCCTACTCGTTTGAGATAGGAAGTGATCAATCCGACAATCAACAGTGCTTCCAATACTTCGCGAAACGTGATCAAGAACGCCTGCACATCCAACGACCCGGCCAATGTGTCCACTCCCCTCCGCCTGTTTCCGTGCGGTCATCTATGATAATGATAACTGTTATCAATTTCATTGTCGCTTTTATTATATGACGGGTGAAACCGAAGGTCAACCGAACTGGAAAAGCTTGCACAAGGGAAAAAGTGAAAAAATAAACACAGACCGTGGTTAACGGTCTGTGAGACTGCTGACAAAGTAGTATCTGATGAGTCGGTCTAGGGGAGTCGCTTTCCTGGGAATCATTGCGTCCGGATCGATTCGCCAGCCATAGACAGGAATTTGGAACCGCTACCCTAAAAAAGGGTGACCGTTTCCCCACGAGCGACCTTTGCACTACGAGAAAACAGGAGCGAGAGGGAAATCGGCGCACCCGAAATGACGAATCGCTAAATCGTATCTGGTAATACTGTCCAATTGTTTTCCCGTTTGTCAGATCAATCCCGTGATCTTTTTACCGCACCGCATCATACCGCGTAACGAACGGGGACTCCTTTTTCGCGATACGCCCCTCAGCCGCCAATCGGTCCAGCTCCTGCTTCAATCGGGGCACGTCCCATGTCAGGCCGCACTCCCGGTTCACATGTGCCACCGCATCCAGCAGGTCGGTGTCAAACAGCGGCAATAGCGCCAGCAACACGTTCAGTACGTTTTCGTCCTGTTCCTGTCGGATCGACTGCAATTCCTCAAACGGATTGGTGACATGCGGACTCCGGGTGTAGGCCGCCCGCACCCTCATGAACACGGTACGGCCGAACACGGCGGAGGAAACGAACGTATCGCCGGAGCGCAAGTACGGCAACCGCTTCCCCTCTTCTGGTGTCAAGTCGGTCTCTTCCCGCAACGTGGCGATGTCGGTGCCGCGTACAGTACGGAAGACGAATTTGGTGTTCAACTGCGCCGTGATCGTCTCGTCCAAGAGGGTGGGACGTTGGGTGGCAAATACCAGGAAAACACCATATTTTCGGCCTTCTTGGGCAATTTCCTTTAAAATTGCCTTGGCCGGTGAGTCCACCCCTTTCGGGGCGAAATTGTGCGCTTCGTCCGTTACGATGAGAAACGGCGGGAAAAACCGACCGTCCTCCCCGTTCATCCGGGCATCTTTGTACTCCCGCCTTTTGCGGTACAACGCACCGATCACATATGTGGCAAACACCTGCAACAACCAGGCCGAACCCTGTACCACCACCAACCTGCCTTGTTCCAACGCCCGCTCGATCGGCCGGATGTCCTGCTGGAACAATCCCGCCTTTTCCAGCCGATTAAGCCGCCATTGAACCCCTTTGAGCGAAGCGAGCGGCAAACTGTTGTACTGTTGATACAATGCCAGCAAGTCTTTGATCTTCTCCGCTTCCACTGGGTCGATGTCACCGCCGTGCAACCGGCGCTCCAGCCCCTGTTTGCCTTCTTCCAAAGCCTGGGCCACATTGTTCAGCCGGTCGCTGAACGTGCGAAACGAATCCTTTTTCTTGTGCAACATTTGCACCACATTCACCATCGATTCCGTCACACTGCCACCGGCGGCACCGAGCAATCCCTGCAAATCACGGGTGGACAACGAGGAAAAATCAATCCCCACATGCTGTCCGATCTGCACGGCCAACCAGCGATTGGTGAAATCCGGGGCATAGTCTGCCAACTCCGGTACCGTCTCGCTGAAATCCATCTCAAAGTGCGGATCGAACACTACCGTGGGAATCCCCAGTTTCATCAGCTCTTCCAGCATCACCCGCAAACCGAACGATTTCCCGGAACCCGACCCGCCAAAAATCCCGATATGCGGATACTGCTGCATCGCACGGATGTCGAACAAAAAAGGTACGCCCGCCTGCGGTCGCATGACCCCGTCTTCGACGATGTGCACCTGGTCCCTCAGATCTTCATCCAACGTATCCGCCAACGCTTCCGTCCCGCGGATTTCCCCCAAGACCATCCCTTCTGCCGGCGTTGTCTTCACCAACAAGCCGCGTACTTCGTCAAACCGGGGTTCCCGTACAGGGCATCCGGTCCGAACCGGATGAGGCGCCTCGGAAAACAAACGTAATTTGGCCAGGTTCAACTCATCCGAACCGATATCATAACCGATCTGTTCCAACGAACGGATCACCTGTGTGTCTACCAGCGAACGATCGAGACCCATGGGTATCAGACGGTTGTAAGAAAGGGTTTCGACCACTTCCCCGCGCGGGTAGTTCAGCGCCGGATCCTCGATCACCAGAATCTCGTTGATGCGGAATTTGCGTTCCCTCGATACCACGTACACTTCCTGCTGTGTCGTTACGCCGACCACTTGCATGGCCATTCCCCCCTTCTGGAGCTGATCCGTCACAACACGCGTTCGCTGCGTTTGGGCAAAAACAATCGATGGCGCAAGTCAGGATCTATATACTCCTCTACCATCGCCTCCACCAAACGGTCCGTCACCCGCACCTCGGCATCGACGATATCGAGCCACAACGGGATTCCCCGCCCCTGCTCCGGTGTCAACGTTCGGACCAGTCGAACCAGATCCCATTTGTGCGCCTCTTGCGACAACAACCCATCGATCCCAATCGGTTGCGGACTCCGCGACGAACGGAGAGTCACTTTCCACAACCCACTGCCCGCAGGGCTCCAACCCTCCCACTCGAACGCTTCTCCAGGTTTCAGCGTCCCATAAAGCACCTCTCGATCCGTCCATGCGGGATAATCGGGGAACACCTCACGTGCCAAACTCTTGGTGCCAATTTCTTCCGAAACCCCCACCAACAATACGTCCGCCGATTCCGCAACCTGAGCCAAACGCGTCCATTCTTTTGCATCATCGATCAAAAAATGAAGCAGGGAACCGTCCATCATCACGACCTTGGGCTGCCAGTTCTCCACGGCATACATAGCAGTCTGCATCTCCAGCCGAGACAGAAGTGCACCCCGGTGGCGCGCTTCCCGCGCTGCATCCGCTTCGTCTTCACCGTTCGTCAAGAGCGGTGTATAGACTTCCCCCGCCCAGTACTCCTCCCCTTTGGTACCTTTGGCCAAAGCCTGAAACACCGACAATGTCCGGGGATGACTGCCCGGCGTGGAGTTGACGGAACCATCCACTCCCACCAGTGTACGATCCCCAAGCCACTGGACGAATTCCGTATCCTCCAACCTGGAGACGGAGATAAAATCCCCCACGTTCTGCAAACGGCGTCGAATGGCCGTATATTCAAACGCTTCACTCGGATAAGCCTTGCGAAGTTCCCGGTTCGTTTCCTGCAGTTTGCGCTTCAACACGTCCGATACGGGGAGCATGTCCGTTCCTCCTTTGCGTTCCCCAGCCTGTATTTTCAGTCTACCGGAAAACCGCCACGCCTTCATCTGCTAATCTACCGTTTTTATAACTTGCATGGATGCTTGTAATCACAGTGAATAAATCCCTCTCCCTAACATATTAATTTTTTTGTAAAACTACCAAATTGTCTTGTTGACTGTTATGGGAATCGCTGGTATGATGAAGTTGACGCCGTTCCTGTCGAAATTTGGCGTTACCAAAAAGACCAAGACCAAAGACCAATGAGAGAGGAGAATTGGACATGCTCAAATCTACGGGTATCGTACGCAAGGTGGACGAGCTGGGACGTGTGGTGATTCCGATTGAACTTCGTCGAACTCTGGGAATCGGCGAAAAAGACGCTTTGGAAATTTACGTGGACGGCGAGCGTATTGTACTCAAAAAATATGAACCGGCCTGCATCTTTACTGGTGAAGTAGACAACACAGTTCGTTACAGAAACAAAGTGGTCAGCAAGAAATGCATCGAAGAAATGTACCAACTGTTGCAAAAAGAGAGAGAAGGTGTTACTGCTGAATAATTTGGCCTACAGCTCCTGAATAAGGTCGGTTCCGGATACATAGAAAAAAATGCGAAGGAACCGGAAAAATTTTTCCTTCCATGGTTTCGCGCGTTCATTAAAGTCAATCCATTCTTTAAAAAATGGATTGTTTTTCAGCGTGAATCGGATGGATTCACTTATTGACTTTTTCCTGGATATATTTTCTGCACACCGTATAAACTGAATATTCTTTAAAACCTTATGTTTATACCTACTACCAATGGCCTAGGTAATAGCTGCACTCATCATGAAAAGCGCCCCCGTATCAACGGGGGCTTATTCTTGCCCAACCATGCGGTTAACGTCGCTTCGCCATTCGCCGATACGTATGCCGTTTTCCCTTGAGCGCGATTGCGTAGGCCATGATGTTTTCCGGAGGCGCCATGCCCGAAAAGCCTGCATCGCCGATATGGTATAAATCCGCTCCGCATTCTTTGCCTGTTACCGCCAGCGTCTCCAGCAGTGAAGGTGTCGCCCCTTCCTGCGATGTGCCGACGGTGAGCATCACCAGCATTCCCGCTTCATGCGCAGCGTCAATCCAGCGGATCAGCTGACGGTGGTTCACTCCCGGAACCGTACCGGCATGCGGCAGCAACAAGACATCACATCCCGCTTCGGCGACACGGGCGATTTGTTCTTCAGACAGCCAATGGTCAGTGCCCGTACCCGCCCCGTGCATTTTGCCGGCCATGAGGATGAGATCTTCTCCTACAGCCGCACGTATTGTACGCAAGACGTCTATGATCGCCTCCATTGTCACCCCGGTTTCGGGATTCCCGGTCAACGCGAGGAAATCCACTCCTTGTTCTCGGGCTTTGACCGCATTGTCCGCCGTGGCCAACCTTCCTGGCGATACTGTATGCCTGGTGGCAGGTTCCAAATTGATTCCCACCGGCCTGCCGGTTACCCGTTTCACTTGTTCCGCCGTTACTCCCCAGCCCAGGTGGTTTTCCCACCCCTTCAAGGGCTCAGGCAGATCATGTACTGGGGTACGAGAGGGGAATCCTGTCACCATAGGCCTCTTCACATCATACAAATTCAACAGCAACAGATCAGCACCGAAGGCAGCCGCCACTTCGGGGTTGCTGCAGCCATCGACCAACGGTGGTACGGTTACCACCGTTTCAGCCACCACTGTCCGTCCCTCCGCTGCCCGGATGGACTCCAGCAGTTGACGACCGGAGTATCGGGTCAATTCTTCTTGTGTGGCGTCTAAAATCCGTTTCACCTGGGTCATCCTTCATCCTCGCGTTCCATCCATTTCAAGATCCTATCCTTCAACAGTTCGGACCGTGTGCCGAATACAGCCTGATAGTTGCCCTTACCTAATCTGACCACACCGGACGCACCCAACCGTTTCAGCGCCTCGGTATCCAGTTTTCCCTCATCTTTGACAGTCAACCGCAACCGCGTAATACAGGCATCCAGCTGCTCAATATTCTCCTTGCCACCGAGCGCCCGCAATACGGCGAGTGCCTCCTCATCTTCACCATCTTTGCCGACGGCAACCGGTAATTCAGTGTCTTCACCCTCTTCCAACCTGCCGGGCGTGGGCAGATTCCATTTTTCGATAGCAAACCGGAAAATCATATAGTACAAAACGGCATAGACCAATCCGATGGGAATGATCCAAAAGGCGTTATGTGCCAACGGATAGTTGATAACGTAGTCGATAAACCCTGCTGAGAAACCAAAGCCGTGCCGGATATCCAATAAATACAAGAGGGCCATCGAAGTCCCGGTCAACAATGCGTGAATCCCGTACAATACCGGAGCCAAAAACATGAACATATATTCGATCGGCTCCGTAATCCCAGTCAAAAAGGCGGTCAACGCCACACTCAACAGTACGCCGCGCACCGCGGCACGCTTTTCCGGCTTGGCGGCCCGGATCATGGCCAAGGCGGCAGCTGGCAAAGCAAACATCATAATGGGATAAAAACCGGCCATAAACGATCCCGCCGTTGGGTCGCCGGCGAAAAAGCGCGTCAAATCCCCCGTATAGGTGTGTCCCCCTTTTGTAAATGTTCCGACAGTATACCAGACCAATGTGTTCAAGATGTGGTGCAATCCAAAGGGGATCAATAACCGGTTAAGCAGACCGTAGGCGAACAACCCAACCGCACCAACCCCGATCAACCAATCTCCGGCCGCTTGGATTCCCTTTTGCACCTCGGGCCACACAAACAGAAACACGACGCCGATTCCGATCATCACCACAGACGTCACTATGGGGACAAACCGTTTTCCTCCAAAAAACTGCAACCAATCAGGCAGACGTATATTGTGATATTTGCGGTACAGATAAGCAGTGACCAATCCGGTGATAATGCCGCCCAGCACTCCCGTGTCCAACTTGTTGTCTTCCGTGTCGTGCACACCGACAACCGCTTTGAGTACCATGTACCCTACCACTGCCGCCAGTGCGGCCGCACCGGCTCCACCGGTCATGCCCACGGTTACGCCGACGGCGAACAAGATGGGAAGGTTGTCGAAAATGGCGCCCGCCCCTTTGCTCAACACTTCCCCGACTTGAAACCAGATACTTCCCTTGGCAACGAGATTCGGATCGCTCAACAATGCACCCAGCCTGAGGAGGATGGCTGCCGCCGGCATCACCGCAATCGGCAGCATGAACGCTTTTCCCACCTGCTGCAGTTTTCCCAAGATATTCATCCTTACCACCTCCGAGAGGTTGCTGGTACCAGCTTATGATGCTTGTTCGTCAAATAGGCACTGATGTGTAATGCGAGTCGAGTTTTTCCCTCTCGCAATAAACATGTTTTCCTTCATTTCGATATTTCTCTTTTTTCTAATATGTTTCCTGTTTCTCCTCCCGAATCAAGGGAATATGTCACAACCACATGGATGTCTTGAAAAAGAAAAAGGCTTACTGAGGCTTCTCCGCAAAAGCCGCCAAAAAAACGACTTTAGATCCGAGAATTGAGGTGAAAGTGGCCGTTTTAAAGAGGAAAGTTTGTTTTCAAAAAAGCCACCGAATCAATCCAGTTTCCCAGATGATCCGATGGCAATGTAAGGAGAGGTGAAGGTATTCGAGGAAGAATGCAGCTGTGGCTCGATCGAGCCGAACGCTTCGTCCAGGTACCCGTTAGATGTCGATTTTCTCAAACTTGCGATACTTCCCGAATGTCCCGGTCACGCCGGATCTCTTGGCACACTTCCCATCCATCCTTCTCCGGAAGCATGATGTCCAAGAAGATGAGATCGATGGGGTGAGAGTCCATTTCCTCCAGCGCTTCCAGCCCATCATCTGCCTCATGCACGACAAAACCTTCTTTTTTCAGATAAGAGCAAATCACGTTGCGAATGTTGGCATCATCTTCGACCACGAGGATTTGCACCATCCTGGCTTTCCTCCATCATACCTATATGCTTTGTGGTCAATGGCAGCCAGAGGTATTCTCCCCTCAATCCTGCTCACGATGATACAGGTTGTACACTTCCCGTTTGGGCAAACCACGATCTTGTGCTGTTCGCTGAATCGCCGCCTTTTTGGTTTCCCCTTGTGCGAGATAATGTTTCACATGTTCTATGACAGTCAATGACTGCCACCAAGCGGTTTCCTCCGGATCCTCCATGGAAGGCCCCTCCCCTTCGCAACCGGCGATGACCACGGTATACTCTCCACGAGGTGGGTGATCCTCCAACCATTGAAGGCACTCGCTCACCGTGCCGCGTAACCACTCCTCATGTCGTTTCGTCAGCTCACGAGCCAAGGCCACACGTCTGTCACCCATCACTTCCCGAACCGTTTGCAACATGGCCTTCAGCCGGTGCGGGGCTTCGTAACAGACCAATGTGGCCTCCACCCTTCTCCATCGGCGGCAAACCTCTTCTCGTTCACGGGCGTTCCGAGGTAAAAAACCCAAAAAGAGGAACGGTTGGGGAGGCAGGCCCGAAGCGACGAGAGCTGTCACTGCCGCATTGGGACCCGGAACAGGAATGACGGGGATGTCGCATGCGATCGCTGACTGGATCAATTCCTCCCCCGGATCAGAAATACCGGGCATGCCGGCATCGCTGACCAGGGCTACCGTTTCTCCTTGTTTCAAACGATCGATCAATTCCTTTTCCCGGTTGTGACGATTATGTTCATGATAACTGATGAGCGGTTTTCGAATACCAAATCGGTTCAGCAGTTTTTGCGTGTGTCGTGTGTCCTCGGCGGCGATGACATCGGCCGTTTCAAATACGTTTTTTGCTCTCGGAGTCCAATCGTCCAAGTTGCCGATCGGCGTGCCCACAATGTACAATACACCGCCCGTGTGATCAAAACTCTTTTGCACCTGCACCACTCACACCTCCATTCCATATATGAGCCGTTCTTTTTGCTGACGGCTCATTCGTTTGATCTCCCTCTCTCGCTTGAGCGCCCATGACCGATCCGGGCCCGTTTCCACCCATCTGACAATAAACGGTCCCCTGCCGCGGGTATACTTGGCGCCTTCACCCGATTCGTGCTGACGAAGGCGACGATTCAAATCTGTGGTAATTCCCGTGTACAATTTGCCATCGACACATTCCAACACATATACCACATACGGTTTCGCGCTCAATTTGCACAACCTCCCCTAGAAAAAAACACCGGCTGTTCCGACGAGACTCCTGACAAAAGTCCCGCGGAAAGCCGTCCCTCACTGAAGTCCATATTCCCCCGTTAAGACGTGTCTGGTCAATCCTGACGTCAACACTAACGCGAAAGCCCATACCTGCTCATGGAAAATCGGGCACCCTATTTGAGGGGAAGCGGGTCTGATCCCGTCGATCGATTCTAGCACGTGTCTGGTGAACACTGTCCAATTACTATCCCGGATCGCTCCACCTGTACCCTGCAAGGAAGCAGATCAAGGCCGCTCCTATCCGGAGCGCGAGACGCGGGGAAGGTACGCTTCGCTTGGAGGAAGTTGCCCGCGATTTGATTTCTCCCAGGTCTTCACTCATATGGGAATTATTTACTTCCTCGCAGATTTACCAGTCACGCCCTAGCCGCAAGGAAACGGAGCATCGGACGGGAAATCAGAGCCCTCAGACTTTGTCAACAACCTGACCATGCGTAGATCGGTCACTCATTTGTTCAAAAAGGACAGACAGAACAAACAATCTCCGTCAGTACGCAAACTGCCGTAATGCACATTGCAGATGTGAAACCCTTCGTTATAGAGGCGGGTTAGGTTGTCATACCCCTCTCCTCCCGCTTCTTCGGAACGTTTTCGCACATGTTTTCCTTCTTCCGTCTGGCTCAATTTCTCCAATTGTTCCCGTAAGTTCTGATTTTCCATCACCAGACGTGTATTTTCTTCGATCAGCTGGACAATCTGTTCCTTGAGGCCTCCCAATTCGGTATATAGATCGCCGATGCGTTCTTCGATTTGGGACACTTGGGTAAAAATCGCCTGTTTGTCCACGCCCCCCACCTCAATCACCCGAACTCTGTGGCGTAACCATCCGTCGGTGGTTTCAATACCGATACACCGAAGATTCTGTCATGACGATGATCGTAACGGCGCCTGTTTCTCATCTGACAACGGTGACTTCCTCCGCAGGATGTTCCACTTTGCGGCCGGATTCTGTCAATTCCACTTGGACTTTACGTTCCAACATGTTGAGAACAACCACTTTTCCTTCGCCTTCGGGGGTTTTTACCCGCACCCCGATGTCGGGCATATTGCGTTTGGCCATTTCATAATGTTCATTTTCGAACTTGAGACAACACATTAACCTGCCGCACAACCCGGATATCTTTGCTGGATTGAGAGACAGATTCTGATCCTTGGCCATTTTGATCGAAACGGGTTCAAAATCACCGAGAAAGGAAGAGCAGCATAAAATACGGCCGCAAGGTCCGATTCCGCCCAACATTTTGGCTTCGTCACGAACCCCGATTTGACGCAATTCAATCCGTGTGCGAAAAACAGCGGCCAAATCGCGGACCAACTCCCGGAAATCAACTCGTCCGTCGGCCGTGAAATAAAAAATCACCTTATTGCGGTCAAAGGTGTATTCCGCATCCACCAACTTCATTTCCAACCCGTGCTGGCGGATTTTCTCCGCACAAATGGCCATCGCTTCCTTAGCTGATTCACGATTGGCCTTCATCACTTCAGCATCCTGATCGTCGGCGATGCGAATCACCTTTTTCAACGGCAATACCACTTCATCTTCCGACACAAACCGCTTTCCGACGACCACCTTGCCGTATTCGATACCGCGAACGGTTTCCACGATAACGTGGTCACCGCGGCGGATCGGGTGGTCGCCGGGATCAAAGTAGTATATTTTACCCGCTTGTCTGAAGCGGACTCCTACGACTGCCAACATGGACAGATCCCTCCTGCACGACCAGGACCATTTGGTCCAACACCGCTTGGGGTTGCATGGGCCCAGTCAACTGCCGTCGGGCGTGAAGAATGGACTCCATCGCATGTATCAGATGAGATGTGGTCCATTTAGCGGTTTGACGCTCCCGAACGGCACTCCAATCGACAAAGACCGGCTCGCCTGCGCTCCCCAACTTGACACGGAGCAGATCCCGCAACCAGAGCAGCATCAGATCAAGGATCGTTTCCAGCGTTTCTTTCGACGTTTCCCGATCCATCCACTCTGTCTGCAAGGTGACAAGCGCTGCCGACCCTTTCGATAACAGTTCCTCATTCCATTTTATCACCCGCTCACAAAGCTGGGCAAATCCATCTCCAGAAGCCAACTCCCGTGCCTGTCCCAAACCTTGGCTCAAATGACCGGCAATGCGGGCCAGTGTGGGGGGAATCCCTTCCCGCTCCAATGATTGTGCGATGACATGGGGAGGGAGAGGAGCGAATCGGAGCAACTGGCAACGTGAGCGTATCGTCGGCAACAGTGCATGTACATTTTCTGCAATCAGAACGACTACCATGGGCAGAGAGGGTTCCTCCAAAAACTTCAACAAACTGTTGGCCGCCTGCACCGTCAGTTTGTCCGCCTGCTCCAGTATGGCTACACGTGTAGCCCCTTTTTCTGCGCTGTATAGAAATGCCCGTTGCAACTGGCGAACTTGTTCGATCTTGATCGATTGGCCATCAGGCGCAATCACTGTTACATCGGGATGATTGCCGTGATCGATCCGGCGGCAATTCCGGCACTCACCACAAGCGTCATCGGACAACCGCTCACAATGAAGCGCCTTGGCCAGCTCCATCGCCATCTGTTTGCGTCCTGTACCGGACGGGCCGACGAAGGCATAGGCATGGGCCAAACGGCCGGTGCGCAATCCATTTTGCAGAAAGCGAACCACTTGTTCCTGCCCGACAACGTCCCCAAACGCCATATGTCATCCCTCCGTCAGTATTGTTCAAACCGTTCCACCGGCAAGACGAATACCGTTGCGCCCCCCACTTGTACCTCCACCGGCGGCGAAGGGGACAGATCGGCACTATCGACCATCGGTGACATCAGGCGTTTTCGGGATTGACAATTGTGTCGGATGATATTGAGCACCCGGTTCACGTGTTCATCATCCACACCGATGAGAAACGTCGTGTTGCCCGATTTTAAAAACCCGCCGGTAGTCGCCAATTTGGTCACCCGTATTTCTTCTTCGATCAGCGCCTGGGCAAGACGATGGCTGTCTTTGTCCTGCACGACGGCAATAATCAGCTTCACCGGTCAACCCCCTTCTCTTCGATGCCCAAAAATGCTGCAAGATCAGCCCGGATCCGCTCAAACACCCGATCCTCCGAATCGGTGGCATCCACCACCACATATCGTTGAGGTTCGGCTGCCGCCAGCCGGAGAAAGCCTTCCCGTACTCGCTCATGGTATGCTTGCCCTTTTTGTTCGATCCGATCCACAAGCTTTCCTCTTTTTTTCAATCGCCGATCGCTTTCATCCACAGGCAAATCCAGCAGATACGTTCGGTGGGGGCGCAGGCCACCGGTGGCCATGCGATTGATGATCTTCACTTCGTCCAGATCCCAATCCGGTGCATATCCTTGATACACCAAACTGGAGTCGACAAATCGATCGCACAGCACCACATCACCCCGTTTGAGAGCGGGCAAGATACGCTCCTCCACCAATTGTGCACGCGAGGCGGCATACAGCAGGATTTCCGTTCGTTGCGTCATTTCCCCTAGGCTAGGGTCCAGCAAAATCTGGCGAATCCTGTCCCCGATTGGGGTTCCTCCCGGTTCTCGCAGTAATATGCAGGGCATGTTCACCGAGCGTAAATAAGCGGCCAAACGTTGTACCTGTGTCGATTTTCCGCCGCCTTCCGGTCCTTCAAATGTAATCAACCAACCGTTCAACATCCGTTCCTCCATCATCGTTTCAGTTTGATTACTTATGACTACGTTCACTGTAACACGGATAGCGTTAAGGGGAAACGTCCGGAAAGCCCCCGTATTTTTCCACCCCGTTCCACCACACGTTCCATATACGACACCTTTTCTTCTGTTACGGGTTCACCCGGTAACAACAACGGAATTCCCGGTGGATACGGAACCACCATCGTAGCGGAAATTCTGCCGACGGCAGAGTGGAGCGGCACTGACATTTTATCCGCACCCATTAATTCGTGAAGCGGTCCATCGGCTAGCGTCCACGATCGCAAATCCGGGACCGACCAGGGGCTTTCTTCGGCCATATCGGGAATTTCCTGGTCTAATTGCCGCAAGGTCTCACACAGCAATGTCCAATCCCTTTCTCTCGTTCCCATCGTAAAGACAAACAAAACTGATTGATGATCGGCCAGTTCCGCATAGATCCCACGCCGCTCCAACCACTCCAGCATTCGGTAGCCCGATATCCGTTTTCTGGCCCGAATCGCCAGCTTCAGTGGATCTTGACACGCAGCGGACAACGGCTCCAGATGGGCCAGATTGGACACGCACTCCCGTAGGCGAAGAGCAGCCTCGATGACACGGGAAAGTTCTTCCCTACCACGAGTCATCATGTAGCGCCTGGCCAGATCCAATGAGGCCATCAATGGATAGGACGGACTGCTGGATTGAATGACTCGCAGCCATGTGACGAGATCCTCCAGATCAATCGCATCTCCCTGCACATGCAACATGGACGACATGGTCATCGCCGGTAACATTTTGTGTGTGGACTGCGCTGCCACATCGGCACCAGCCTGCATGGCCGACAGTGGCAATCGATCTGAAAAAGTCAAATGCGCTCCGTGGGCTTCGTCCACCACAAGCGGCACACCGTGTTCATGACAGATTGCCGCGATGGTTTTTACGGGTTGTACCACGCCGAAATAAGAGGGGCTGGTGATCACCACCCCTTTGATCTGCGGGAATCGATGGAGCACTTCTTCTAGCTGCCGAAGATCGATTCCGGTAT
The DNA here is from genome assembly GCF_030433435.1 of Polycladomyces subterraneus. NCBI lineage: Bacteria > Bacillati > Bacillota > Bacilli > Caryophanales > Thermoactinomycetaceae > Polycladomyces > Polycladomyces subterraneus. Next base: position 1,034 of record NZ_JANRHH010000029.1, on the reverse strand, counting down.
CCAAATCGGTGTCCGGGTCGAGACAGGAGCCGAGATACACCGGTTGAACACCTGCCAAACGACAGGCGTGAAACACGGATTGGTGCGAATGGCGCTGAACAGCAAGCAGATCTCCGTGTCGGCAGATGCTCAGGATCGTCGCCAAAATACCTGCTGTGGTGCCCCCTACCAGAAAAAACGTCCGATCCGCACCGAATGCGTCGGCCGCTAACGCCTGTGCCTCTGCTATCACTCCTTGGGCATCATGCAGATCATCCAACTCGCCTACCTCGGTCAGGTCGATCTCCAATATGGAACGAAAATACCGGAGGCCCTTCTCATCAAACGCACGACCTTGTTTGTGTCCCGGTACATGATAATTTCCACGGGAATGGGAACAATGTGAGCAAAGCGCTTCATACAGCGGCACCCGAAAATGGTCGAGCAAATCCATCCCCCCAAACACAAAGAAACAGGGACACCAAGGGTCCCCGTTTCCATTTGTCTTATGCCTGCTCTCTCAGCCAAATCTTTCGCATCTGAACGACGAAAAACGGATATTTTTCGTGTTCAACGGGTGTGCGAACCATTTCACGTTCACATCGTCCGCAAATGAACTCTTCCATTACCGTAATCCCATCCCAATCACGCTGGTCACACACAATACATCGTAATGGCATTGCTCGCTCCCGCAATCCCGACCCACCTTTTCACCGTTTTCACCCATTATCACCAGGGGGCTGGTGGATCATACCTTCTTTTACAAGACACATCCACACTTCGCTTCTATTTTATTTTATGCTGAAACCCAGTCCATGTCACTCTCTGTTCAATCAGAATCACGATATCCAATTCTAAATGACCATCTATTTCCCTTCAGTATAAAAAACAGCCCACCCAAGAGGTTCTTCCCCTCCGGGTAGGGTTTTCTCCGCGAACCCTTTCATCACGTCCCGGTGCAGTTCCTTCAATATCTTATATCCCATCCACACTTAAACAAAAAACAGCTCACCATAACGGTGAGCTGTTCGTCTGACCTGCCTGGCAGCGTCCTA